>JAOUEG010000414.1 GCA_029858845.1 Chloroflexota bacterium
CCACCTGCTCCAGAGCGATACCGCCGCGGTGACCTACGATCGCTCGACCGGCGCCAGCCGGACGACGACCCTGATGGGCCTCGCCATCCAGGCCGCGGCGCGGGACGCGCGCGCGCAACTCGTGGACTGGGCGCAGGAATCACTGGCTCCCGATGGCCCCACCGTCGTCGAGGAACACAGCGGCGTCCGCATCGGCGATGCGCTCCACGACTGGGGGGCGATCGTCCGCGCCTGGTTCGGCGGGCACGCCGGCGAATGCATCGGCCGCGGCTACATCCGTCGGCACGGAACGACCGAGGAGATGCCGCCGTTCTGGGAGATCGGCTGCGTCGGCGTGGAGGTCTCGGTCGAGGAATCGACCGGCGAGATCCGGGTCGAGAAGCTCGTGACCGTCGGCGACGTCGGCTGCGCCATCAACCCGCAGCTGGTGGAGGGACAGGACGTCGGTGCGGCGATGATGGGCCTGGGGATGGCCACGCGTGAGGAACTCGTCTACGAGGACGGGAACCTGATGAACGGGAACCTCTTCGACTACCGCGTGCCGCGGACGACGGACCTGCCCGAGCTGCACACGGTCATCGCCGAGCGTGGCGACGGGGTCGGGTTGTACGGGGCGAAGGGCGGCGGCGAGGGTTCGCTCAACCCGGTCGCCGCCGCCATCGCCAACGCGGCATGGCGTGCCGCCAGGATCCGGCTGCACGAGGCGCCATTCACCCCGGAACGGGTCTGGAGGGCCCTCAGGGAGCGGGACGCGACCGGCGGCTGATCAGCCTGGCCGGACACATCACGCTGCCACTGCCGTAGACTCCGCGGATGTCGTCGATGGGACTCCGAGGCCTCTCGCGCCTCGTCACGTCAACGTCGGTCCTGGTCCTCCTGGCCGCGTGCGGCGGCGCGAACGACCCCGGATCCGACCCGGCGTCGGGTCGCCCGGCCACGGCAAGCCCGACGCAGGCCGCGCCCACGGCGACCCCGGTCCTCGGCGAGACCCGCGCGGACGCCGTCGGCATCGCTCAGGTCTGGGTCCCGGCCGGCTCGTTCCTCATGGGCACGGATGCCGCCACCATCGAAGCCCTGCTGGCAGACGACCCGCCGCCCTGGGTCGCCGCGGAGTTCCCGAGCGAGCAACCACAGCACGAGGTCCAGCTGACCACGGGCTACTGGATCGATACGACCGAGGTGACCAACGAGGCATTCGGGGCATTCGTCGATGCCGGCGGGTACGCGACCGAGTCGTTCTGGTCGGAAGCGGGTTGGGCCTGGGTGAGCGCCCGGGACACGCGGGGCCTGCCGAAGCGCTGCGCTGACGACGCGCCTGACGTCCCGCGCCGCTGCGTCACCTGGTACGAGGCGGAGGCGTACGCAGCATGGCGCGGCGGCACCCTGCCGACCGAGGCGCAATGGGAGTACGCGGCCCGCGGTCCCGAGTCGCTCATCTACCCGTGGGGTGACGACTGGGATCCGACACGCGCCAACGTCGAGGGCAGCACGGCCGCCGTCGCCGTCGGCAGCTTCCCGTCGGGGGTGAGCTGGGTCGGGGCACACGACATGGCGGGCAATGCCATGGAGTGGGTCGCGGACTGGCTCGACCCGGACTATTACCGGCAGAGCCCGGCCGTCGATCCAGGTGGACCGCCGGACGGCACCATCAAGGTCGAGAAGGGCGGCTGGTGGGGAAGTAACCCGTTCGTCGCCCGCGCCGCCTATCGGCATTACGAGGACCCCCCGACGTACGGCGACAAGCACATCGGGTTCCGGGTGGTATCGGACTGAGCATCGGCGCTCGTCCTGCCGACCCGGGGATCAGACCCAACGACGCTCCGGAGCATCCCACGTCCCGATCGCCCGGACCGATCCCGTCGGCTCGGAGGCGGCGACCTGGTCCCGTCGGGTCGCGACGGTCGTCGCCCAGCCCGGCGGTACCAGGCGGGGCGCCAGGTCGGCGAGCGGCGCAAGGACGAAGAGCCGCTCCCCGGCGTCCCGATGCGGGACCACCAGAGGCCGGAGCGCCCGCGCCGGATCCACCTCGCTATCGACGGAGCGAGCCGGCTCCGGCCGGTCGACGCTGATCCGGTGCCGTCCGAATACGAGCAGGTCAAGGTCCAGCTCGCGTGGTCCCCAGCGCCGTCCGGGCCGCCGGCCGGCTCCGCGCTCGATCTGCTTGAGCTGTGCCAGGAGGGCGAGGGCAGCCGCCTCCGGATCCGAAACGGTGTCGGGGTCGGTGGCCGGGACCCGGCCCCGAGCGACGACGTCGATCGCGACGACCGCATTCCGGAATTCCGGCTGGTCGACGACGCCCCAGGGCTCCGTCGCGTACAGGCGCGACACACCGCGAACCCGCACGCCCGGAAGGCGGTCGAGGGCCTGCACGGC
>JAOUEG010000051.1 GCA_029858845.1 Chloroflexota bacterium
GGCGAGGGCGGCATGGCTGGCCCACAAGGCGTGGTGATCGTGCGCCCAGATCGCGACCCGTCGGCCGGGTGCGGCCCGCTCCAGATCGTCGGCGGTGGGCCAGCCACCCCAGCGGTCGCTGTCCCAGCCGTGGCCCAGGAGCCACGCGTCCTGGTCCTGAAGGCCTTGATGCGCTGCCCGGATCGCACGCAGCCCGTCCGCCAGGGTCGCGGCCAAGGTCAGATCCACCTGGCGAGTCGCGAGGGCCGCCTGCGCCAGATGCAGGTGGGCATCAGTCAGGCCGGGGATGGCGACCTGATCGGGATCGAGGTTGATCCGCCGGGTGAACGGATCGGCACGCGTCTCGAGATCCACCTCGGATCCCGCGAACGCGATCCGGCCGTCCCGGATCCCGATCGCCTCGACCCAACCGTACCCGGCCTCGCCGGCGAGGGTCGCGATCCGACCCGTGATGAGACTGTCGAGCGGCATCGGTTCAGGGTAGCGGGTCGGCCATCAGCGTCGCCAAGCGGTCATGGTCGAGACCCGCGCCGATTCCCATGGCCAGGGCCACCCGGGCCTTGATCGCGCACAGGTGGCCGGCCGGTATCGCCCCAGCCCGGACCCAGTCGGCGCCGCCTCCCGGGAAGGCGTATCCAGTGCCAACGGATCCGGACGGGCAGCGCGAGGCGAGGACGACCGGTACGCCGCCGCTCATGGCCCGCCTCGCCGCGGCAAGCAGGCCGACCGCGGTGTTGCCGGAGCCCGTGGCGGCGACCACGATCCCGTCTGCGCGCGCGGCTACCGCAGCGCTGAGCAGGTCGCCATCCGTCTCGATGCCTGCGGTCACGATGTGCACACGCGGGGCCGCCCGACCAAGGGGGAGCCGTCGCCGGGGGCCGCGAGCGCGCACCCAGGTAGCCCGGCCCTCGACGACATGGCCCAGGCTCCCGACGTTGGGGCTGCGAAAGGTCGAGAAGTCGGTCGTGTGCGTCTTCTGAACGTCGTCGGCCGGCTCGATCGTCCGTGCCATGACGACGACGACGCCCGTCGGGAACGGAGGATCGGACGCTGCGACGGAAACCGCATCGCGCAGGTTGTCCGCCCCATCGAACCCGGGCTCGTGCGGGGCCCGCATGGCGCCCGTGACCACGACCGGCTTGTCCCCACCGTGGAGGAGATCCCAGACGAAGCTCGTCTCCTCGATGGTGTCCGTGCCCTGGACGACGACCACCCCACTCACCGTCGGGTCTGCCAGGGCGCGCTCTATCTCGCTACCGATCTCGAACAGCTCATCGAAGGTGAAGTGGCTGGCCGGCAGGAGTCCTCGATCCCACGGCACCACCTCGGCGATCTCGCCCAGCCCAGGCGTCCGCGCCAGGATGGCTGCACCATCCAGTGACGGGATGTTGCCGCCGGCGACAGGATCGAACCCCATGCTGATCGTGCCGCCCGTGAACAGCACGACGACGCGCTCCATCGGCGATTCCCTCGCGTCAGTCGCGATCGGCGGGGTCGCCGGGGCCGGCTTCATCGCCGACCGCTCCGGTCGCCGTTCGGCTCGATGGCAGCTGACTCGAGGGGGAGTCCGGATCTTCACCCCAGAGCGGTAGGTCCACGCCGAGGGCCGCCGCGATCGGGTCGTCCGCATGAGGGTCTGCGGATGCACCCTCCACGCCGAGATGCGGGTCACGCCACAGCACACTGGCCACGCCTGCGGCGAGGACGCCGATGCTCACGACGAGGAGGACGGTGGCCGTCCCGATCAGGTCCGAGATCGGCCCGACGACGATGATCGGCAAGAAGCTCGACACGGAGATGAGCATATTCAGGACCCCGAACACCCGACCGCGCACTCCCTCGGGCAGGTCCTCCTGGAGCTGCGTCTGCGACGGGATGGCGACCGCGCCGTACGCGATGCCGGCGATGAAGGCGATGAAGACGACGATCGCCAGGAGCGAGGTCACGGCCGACAGATCGACGAAGCCGGAGGCGGCATCGGCTCGCTGGAGGAAGCGACTGATCGGGCCGGCAACGGACAGGAGCGACAGCATGACACCGAGGGTGATCAGGCCGCCCTCGATGACGCGACGGCGGGGCAGGTACTTGCCGTAGGCGTTCAGGAGCAGGATGCCCATGACGATGCCGCCTCCGAGGGGCAAGACGATGACCGCGAAGTCCTTCGGCTCCAGCCCGAGCGCCGTCTCCGCGAAGTCCGGACCCAGGACGCCGAGAACCCCGACGAGGGAGGCCGTGATCCCGAGATAGAGCAGCGACCAGCTGATCGATCGGTGGAACCGGATGAAGGTCAGGCCTTCACGGAGCTGCGCAACGGTGGTCGCGACCGCTCGCTGGGTGTCGCCCACGGGATGTGGGCCCTCAGTCGATGAGGCGGCCGGCGGGGGCGGCGATGCGGGAAGCGTGAAGCAGAAGACCGCCGCCAGGAGATACAGCCCCGCGACGACGAGGATGACCGCTTGTGGGCCGGCGAGGTTGATCACCAACGGTCCGAGCAGGGCGAACCCGATGGCGAAGGCGGCGTTGAGCGTGAGCGTGAAGATGCCGTTCGCGGAAAGCAGTTGTCGACGCGGCACGACCTCCGGGATCATCGCCGCCTCGGCCGGCGCAAAGAAGACCGTGACCGTCGACACGAAGACGTTCAGCAGCAACAGGAACAGGAAGTTGTCCCCGGCCAGGAACAGGCCGAGCGTCGCGATCGCGCGCAGGACATTCGTGGCGATCAGTACGAGGCGACGGTCGATCCGATCGACATAGACGCCCGCCAGCGCCGAGAACAGTACGGCCGGCACCAGGAACGACAGGATCAACAGGCTGACGGCCGTGTTCGGCTGGGTCGACGAGACGATGACCGTCAGGCCGAACAGCACCATGTTGCCGCCGATCTGGGTCGAGGCCTGTGACAGCCAGAGGCGCAGGAACGGCGGGTTCCGGAAGACCGCGAGGGCGCTCTCCGAGGTGGCGTCCGGTGGACCCTCACCGTCAGGACCACCCGCTCCGCCGACCTCGGGTCGGACCAACTCGCCCTGGAGCCCGCCCCCCGTCACGATCGGGACTCCGGGCGCAACGCATCGGTCAGCCGGGCGTCGCCGCGCTGGGCGAACTCGACGATGCGCGGTTCAAGCGCCACTCGATCGACCATGACACGGCGATCGCAGGTGAGACAGCGAAGGCCGATGTCGGCGCCCAGCCGGTCGACCCGCCACAGGGTGCCCCCGCACGGATGCGGTCGGCGCAAACGCACGACATCGCCGAGCAGGAAGGTCAGAACGGGTCGCACCGGCACGGCGCGCAGAGTATCAGAGGAGGGGCCGTCCGTTGGTCGGAACGAGGTTCCGGTCGGTAGCGGGGAGATCCAGACGTTCGACCGGCGTCACGTCGACGACGACATCGGGCAGCGTCGCACCGAGTTGGGCGATGATCCCTCCGGACCGGGTGAGGGACCCAGTCAGCTTGTCCGGCGGCCCGATCGCCAGCACCTCGAACATCTCCCCCAGTGGCGTCCCATCGACCCGGGCGAGACCCGGGAGACCGGTCGCGACGGTGCCCGGAACGACCCGCACGTCCTCGATCGAGATCGCCTCGGCTCCAGCGTTGCGCAGCTCGTTGACGAGATCCTCGACGCCCGAGCCATCGATCGGACCGCGGATCGTGAGGATGACGCCGGGTCCGCTGGCAGCATCCAGCCCCGCGTACAGTCGGACTCTCTGCAGGTCCGTTCGGAGCTCATTGATCGAGGCGTCGCCCCGCTCGGTGTTCTGGGTCAGCCTGGTGAGGTCGCGGTCGAGCGTGGCCACCTCGCGCCGCAGCTGGTCGTTCCGGTCGTTCAGGTTCGCGACGAGGATGGTGAGATCCTGAGACGAGAGGCCGGCGTACGCCGCCTCGCTGGCCTGCGTCCGCAACTGGACGATCACCAGCAGGCCGAGGACGAACGCCACCGCCGCGATGGTGATCTGGTTGCGACGTACATGCATCGCGCTACCCGCCCGGACTCGCCTGAGGGGACGGCTCAGGTCGAGCGTAGCGAAGCGTGACCGTGCCGGCGAATGCCGGGATGTCGACGGTCTCCGGCTCGGCGAAGGAAACCTGGATGCCGTACGGCTGCGCTCTCGCCCGGATGAAATCGACGAACCCGGCCGACGCTGCGAGGCGCGGGTACAGGTCGGGTGGCCCGAGCGCCGCGATCTGGTACGGCGCCGAGACATAGGACGAGTTCACCAGCACGGAGGCTCCGAGGTCGATGATGGCCGTGGTGGGCGTGATCCGTTCTCCGTTGATGGCGATCGCTTCTGCCCCGGCGCCCCACAGCTCCTCCACGACCGCCCGGATATCGCGGGCACTGACGAGGTAGTCGCCCTCGCTGGTGTCCGGCGCCGCCGGTTCCAGTGAATCCGCCAGTTGCAGCACGATGCCGGTCCCGGTCAACGGGATGAGTCCTGCTGCGATCCTCGCCGCGAGGAGCCGATCGTTCAGGTCCTTGACGACGCCGGCCGAGTCCGCGACCGAGCCTTCGATCGACTGGATCTGCCTGCGTAGATCGAGGATCGATGCCGTGAGCTCCTCGCGCTCGGCCTGCAGCTCCGTCGCGATCTCGACCAGCGGCGCTCGCTCCTGGGAGGTGTACCGGATCCTCGGCCCTTCAGCTGCCAGCTGCGCCGCAATCAGAAATCCGAGGCCCAGGAGAGCGACCCCCAGCGTGACTTGCCAGGTCGGGATGGCCCGGATCCTGGCCCTCGCGCTCACGAGGATCGATCGGGCGCGCGCCGTCGGCGCAGGAACAGGACCGCGCCGACGAACACGGCAGCGGCGACCAGGATCAGGGTTGGAAGACTGTCGTCGCCGCCGCCCGTATCACTGGCGGGCTCGTCGGGGGCACCCGGGGCCACGCTCGCGACGGGAGCGACCGATCCCGGTGACGCGGTCGATGCCGGCGACGAGGCCGATTCCCAGTCCGCCGGGCGCGGGCCTGGCGGCGCGGGCTGTGGTCCATAGCGCACCGGCGTCGCGGCTCCGATGTCCGCCAACCAGGCGGCGTCGAATCCCGCCATGTCGATCCCGATCGCCGCGCTGAACGCCTCGTCGTCGGTGCGGCCGCCCGCGTAGGACCTGATGAGCGCGACCAGAGCCTCCTGGCCGTGCTCGCGGATCAGATAGTCGACCCCACTGACGCTCTCGGCGTATGCCAGGAAGAAGCGCTCCGCGGACGTCGGAAACTGTCCGACGAGTCCGACGAGCGGGACGATCGTCCCGTCCGCGGCAGCACGATCCACCATTCGCCGGTCGGACGAGTCGTAGCCCTGGCTCAGGTAGACGGCGAGCCCCTCGTTGAGCCAGCGAGGCGGGAAGTGGTACGGATTGGACACTGCGGTGTCGAACACGAGGTGCACCAACTCGTGGGGAACGACCGTACCGACCCACGGATCATCGATCTCGCCCGGACGGATCAGCGCGAAGAGGGTCCTGATCCCGGCGACGGCCTGGCCGCCGACGTTCTCCCGGGTGCCCGGGCCCAGCGCGTCGTAGAACGCGGCCTGGTCGGCGTAGATGAAGAAGTCGACCGGCTCTTCCTCGACCACTCCGAGGAGATCCGCCGTGGCGGCGATCGCCTCCTCGCCGATGCGAAGCGCCCGCTCTCCGAACGACGCGTCGCCTTCGTACCAATGTACCCGCACGACATCGCCGGAGACCGTCTGCCAATCGAACCGCTGGTCGTCGAAGACGTCCTCGACGATCGGGCCGGTGACCGCATCGGCGCCCTGGGACGGGGTGATCCGCCACTTCGCCGCGACGGGCGTGTTCGGCAGCACGTGGCCATCGCTCTCGGCTGAGCGGTAGCGCAGCGTCGCACGGCCGGCCGAGGACGGCGGCGGCATCTCGATCACCAACGGACCGGAGGCGTCCGCGTACGTGAGGAGCAACTCGACCCGCTGGGGCGGCTGCTCGAGCATGACCGGCTGCTCCAGCGTCAGGCCCGATTCGAAGGATGCGTCGATCGTCGGCGTACCGAATACCGGGTCGGCCGCTCGCACCGGCGCCACGTAGGCGCCCGACACGATCACCGCCGCCAGCGCTGCGATCGTCAGGTGCAGCCTGGCGGCGGTCGGCAGGTCGCGAGTCATGGCGCCCAATCCAGTCCGGCGAAACGAACGAAGCCCATGCCGTTCTCGCCAGCTCCGAGAAGTCCCTCACGCGAAAGGGCCCAGCCATCGCCATAGCTGACCGGGATCACGGGCGCGTCGCGCTGGACGATCTCCTCGGCGCGATCGTAGGCCGCGCCCGAAGCCGTCTCATCCGTGGTCGCGAGTGCGGCGGCGATCGCAGCGTCGAACTCGGGCGAACTCCAGCGGCCATAGTTGTTGGTTGCCCCTGTTCCCAAGAGCACGCCGAGGAAATCGTTCCGACCCGGATAGTCGGCGATCCACGACAGGTTCCACATCTGGGGCGGATCCGTCTGAAGGCGGTCGAAGTACCCGTCCCCCATCACCTCCTGCGCGACGTCGATGCCAAGCTCGCGCTCGAGCTCCGTGACGACGGCGTCGTCATACGGACTCCCGCCCGTCATCAGCGTCACCGTCGGAAACCCAGCGCCAGCCGGGTAGCCGGCCTGGGCGAGCAGATCACGCGCGGCGGAGGGATCGTGCACGGACACGCGGTCCACATCGCTCCGACCGGGGATGCCCGGCGGAACCATGGACGTCGCGACCTCCGCGGGATCGGCGCCATCGAGCGTGGCGATCCGGCGCCAGTCCACCGCCGCCGCGAAGGCCTGTCGAACACGGACGTCGTCGAACGGCGGACGACTCGTGTCGAACCCGTAGTAGTCGACCGACAACGACGGCACCTGGCGAAGTCGCGGTCCGAGTTCGTCGTCGTACGCGATCCAGGAAGCGTCGAACCCGCTGATGGGCGTGTGGTCGAGTTCGCCCTCCTCGAACGCCGAAACGCTGCTCCGGCCATTGAGGTCAGTCACGATCGTGATCGATTCGATGGGCGGCTCGCCGGCCCAGTACTTCGAATTGGCCTCGAGTC
Organism: Chloroflexota bacterium; assembly: GCA_029858845.1. Lineage (GTDB taxonomy): Bacteria > Chloroflexota > Limnocylindria > Limnocylindrales > CSP1-4 > SPCO01. The sequence continues at coordinate 7,027 of JAOUEG010000051.1, forward strand.
GAAGGGACTCCGGCGTTTCCTCCACCAGTCGATAGCCGCCCGAACTGACGAAGTCCGGCGACGGCGAAAGAGCGTGAGGATCGTTCTCGACGCCCCGAGGGACGATGGCAAAGGTCGGGCTTGCCACGATCCGGACGAAGTCCGCCGCCGGTCGGACCAGGTCGACGATCACCTCGTTGGCGGCCGTGTCCGAAGCCAGACCGACCGCCTCAGCGTCCGCACTTCCGGAGACGTACGCGAACGCGCCATCCACGTCAAGCATGAGGGAGGCCAGTGGCGATGGTGCGGCCGGGTCGATGATCCGAAGCCAACTGCGTACGACATCCGTTGACGTCAGTGGGGTGCCGTCGGAGAACTCCAGCCCGGGACGTAGCCTGAAGACCACGCGACGACCGTCGTTCTCGAGGCGCCATGATTCGGCGAGCGCCGGCCGGAGCTCCCGCTCGGCGTCGAAGGCGGTCAGCGTCTCGAACAACTGGGCGATGACCGCCGAACTACCGGCATCGCCAGCGGCAACGGGGTCGAGGGTCGAGGGGGCGCCCATCAGGATGTGCGCGGATCCGTTCGTCGCGCCGGTGGGTCCGGAACATGCGACGAAGAACAGGGCGAACGCGAAGAGCAACGACCGACGGGGCATCGGCCGGAAGTATACGGGCGATGACCCGGAAGCCCCTTTTCCGGCAAGCGTGCATCGAGGCCTCCCAGGACCACACCGCCGGGGGAACGATGTCTGCTCCGAGAGGCCTCTGTTCGCGATAACGAGTGTCGGCCTGGGACGTTAGGCCCGCGACGTCCGCCAGGTGCCCGGGCGCACCAGCGTCCTCGCGGCTGGAGCGTCGCGGCAAGCGAGCGGCGTCAAGGAACCGGCGACCTCGAAGCGCCATGCAGGTGTTGACGGCAGATCCAGCGCGATACCATCGCCCGGTGAGTCGGCTGCCGGTGCCCGGGATCATCCGAGACCTGTACCGCAACCCAGCGGACGGCAGGACGCTGCTGGTCGCCGTCATCTCGCTGGCAGCAGCCGGACTCGACCCGCGGGCGTTCCACCCGGGACTTGTCTCCGTCCAGGCAGCCGTTCGGGCCCGCCCCGAAGCAGAGCAGATCCTGCTCATCGCCGCCGTGGTCGGGGCGGTGATGCTCCTGGTCGGCGGGGTCCTCGGGGACGTCGATGGCAGGCGACGACTCCACCTTGGCGCGCTCGGCGTCCTCGTGGTCGCCGGAGTATCAGGCCTTCTATTCAGCGACGGGCCGGTCTTCCTCCTCGGTCGGCTGGTCGGAGCGGCCATGGCCAGCCTCATCCTGCCATTCGCCCTTGCGGGCATCGCCGTCACCTACCGGGGTGTGGCTCGAGCGACGGCGATCGGCGTCGGGTATGCGGTGTACGGTGGGGCGTCCGCGGTCGCTCCCGTTCTGCTTACGCTGTTCGGCCCCAGCGGCCCGAGATGGCCGGCCTTCGCCGCATCGATCGTGGTCTCGACGGCAGCCTTCGCGATCGCGCGGCGCGGTTGGCGCGACCTGCCGAGTCCATCGCGTCCTCAGGGCCGCCGCGTCATCGCCACCGGGATGTGGGCGGCGGGCATCATCGTGACCTGTATGGTCCTGCTCGGTTCCGCGAACGGCTCCAACGACCCGCTCCGCATCGCCTTCCTGCTGCTCGGGCTCGGGACCCTGGGGCTCGCCGCTGTCGTGGAGCGCGGCGCGAAGGATCGCGAGGCCCTCCAGGTCGAACGCCGCCCCGTCGCGATGGCCCTGTTCGTCGGCTTCATCATCGCATTCGCGCAGGCGATGCCGCTCCTGCAGATGCCGCTCTACTTCCAGCTCCTGAGCGGCTACGGTCCGATCCTGGCCGGCATCGCGATCACGCCGTTCGTCATCGCGCTCGTCATCACCGGACCTGTCACCGGGATCCTCCTGCGGCGGCTCAGCCCAAGGCCGCTGATCACCTTCGGGGTCGGCGTGGTCGGCGCCGGGAACCTGCTGCTGGCGATCGTGCTTGCCCCGTCCGCGTCCTATCTCTCGTTCATCGCACCCTTCGCCCTGATCGGGTCGGGGTTCGTCATCGCGACCACGGTCCGCACCGCGATCATCTTCGCCAGCGTCCCCCGAGGCCTGCCGGCAACGGCCGCCGCCCTCAACGAGGCGTCCGTGGCCCTTGGGACGCGCGCCGGCCTCGTCGTCGGCACCCTTGTCATCTCGACACTCGCCCTATCGACCTACGCGGACGCCCTGGCGGGACAACCGCAGGGGACCGTGGACGTGGCCGTGGCCTCCTTCCAGGAGTTGCTGACGGCGATCGGCACGCCCGGATACGGGGCACTCGTCGAAGGCGCGGCCGGCGCAGACCGCCTCGCCTATGCCGCGGCGTATACCGACGCGGTCCGCACGATGCTGCTCGCGACGGGGATCGTCACGGTCGGTAGTGCCATCGTCACCTGGTTCCTCGTCAGGAGCCAGCAGCCTCTCACGACCGTGTGGGAGCATCGCGACGAACGGGTCGAGGCGACCGCCTGACCCTGCTCCCACCAGGGCGTCATCCGGGCTCGGCCGACGGAACCGCCAGATCCGGGCGCCCCCCGAATCGGTCCAGAATCCGATAGCCGTCCCGCTTCGTCTTGCGATCCCGGTCACCCGGATCGGCGGTCGCTCCGGGGGCTGCTCCCTGCTCCTCGAAGGGCAGGTCGGCAAGTTGGACGGCCCGCCGGGGCGATCCCCCTGGGCCCAT
>JAOUEG010000415.1 GCA_029858845.1 Chloroflexota bacterium
ATCTATCCTCGCCGGCAAGGGCTACTGGGACACTACCGCGAGTGACCTCGGTCTGGGTGATCTGCCGCGGCTGCCGTGGCCACTCATCGCCGGCGGCGTCCGCGATCAGCGATCGATCATCTGGACTTACCACCCGGGAGCGCGCCTGCCCGGCATTGCCCGCCCTGGTTTCGCGAGCGCGATTGCGGAAGCGATCAACGCCATGGTCGCGGAGGCGTAGCACCGCAGGCGAATAGACCGCGCCAGCCAGCCCGTCGACGATCTGCGGGTGAAGCTGTGCACGGTCTGTGGTGTCGTCACCAGCCGCGCTGGCAGTCGCTGCACCGAGCACGCCCGGCAGTCCAACCGCAGCAGGCACAACGCCCTCTACAGCACGCGGGCCTGGCAACGTCTCAGCGCCCGCGTGCTGCGCGCCTGGCGTGGCGAGCACGGCAACTGGTGTCCTGGCTACCAGCGCCCCGCCCATCGAGCCGCCGACCTGACCGTCGACCACGTCGTCCCGCCGAGCGCGCCGTCGAGTGGCTCCACGCCCTCGGCGAGTCGCTCCAAGCCAGCGAGAAGTCGAAGGAGAAGGCAGACGTGCTTCACGCCATCTACGACCGGATCACGGTTGCCGGCCCCGAGATCGTGGGTGTCCGGCTGACCCAGGCGGCCTACGCGCACGGACTGGCGCTGGCGCTGCCCGAAAAGGTTGAAATGGCGCGCCCGACAGGACTCGAACCTGCGACCTTTGGGTCCGGAACCCAACGCTCTATCCACTGAGCTACAGGCGCGCGGTCTCGCATCATACCCGCTGAGCGTGGTTGGCCCTTCGGGCCTCTGGTTCGACGGTCATATCCGGCGCGAGGCCGCGCTCGACCAGTCGGCCGCCAACTCGACAAGGGCGACGTCGCCCCACGCTGACGCCTGGGTTGTCGTCGCGATCGATCCCACGAGCCCTCCCGGCCACGAAGCATGCCAGCTACAAGGAAGTCAGTTCCCAGTACTACGACGACGACATCTGTGGAGACCGAGCCGGTTGGACGACGTACACCGTCACCTGGCGGGTCCATTGGGTCGAATTCGCCGACAGCTTCCACCTCAGTTACACGGCGACGGGCCGGTACGTGACCGACTTCGACGACCCGGCCATCGAGGACTACGAGGGCCAGTTCACCGCATCCACCCACTTCAATCTGACGCCTGGCGGGACTGTCACCGCGACCGAGCAATTCCACGATTCCCCGGGTTCGATCCAGATCAAGACGCACGCTGTCTTCACGGAGGTCGACGGGGCCGTGCGGGTCGATCGCTACTCCATCGACGTGACGGGCTGCCCGTAGCCGGAGCGAACGTCAGGCAACGTTCGCGATGCCCGGACGCAAGTCCGGGCATCACCCTGGCCGGCTCGGGGTTCCGCGACCGGGACCAGCGACGGGCTGGGGATCGGGCGGCGACGAGGAATCGGTCCGGATCTTTGACCGAAGGGCGCCTGTCTCGCCGACCGCGTTTCGAGTCAGGTCGGGCCGGGGCTAGTCGACCAGTCCGGCGGCGACGATGATCGCGTCGACGCCTTTGCCTCGGAGGACCTTGATCGTCCCCCCGTTGCCCTTGATGTCGTACGTGTTCGCGATCACCTGGTCGACGATGAGCGTTCCGCCGTTGCCGTTGAGTTTGATTTGCGCGGCCGGCACATAGACGATCCCCTCGACGACCGTGAAGGACGTCGAGCCGTTGAGCGTTACCGACTCCGTCACCGTTCGGTCCTGGAAGATGACGATGTCCTGGTAGATGTGGTTCGGGTCACCGGCGGCGACATCAAAGGACGCGAGCTTCATCGTCGCCGCGTTCGAGTTCAGGATGAACGGACCGCCGGCCGAGGTCGGAAGCTTGGAGTTGTAGAACATCACGCCGCCACATAGCGTCTCGGGCGTCGTCGCCTGGGCACAGGCGGAGTTGCCCACGACCGGCGTCGCGTCGCTTGGGGTTCCGATCGTGACCACCGAGCCGCCGCCACCGACGTCGACCCCGCCGCCGCCGATCCAGTAGATACCGGGCATGAGATAGGCCGTCGCTCCGTTGCTGACGTCGAGCCCGGCAGGGTAGAGACCGGGGTAGAGGATCCAACTCAGACCGGCGTAGGCCGCGCCATTCCCACCGACCTTGCAGGGCTGGGTCTGCGTCTCGACCGGTGCGCCGCCTCCGGTCGCCCCGGGGCAGCGTGCCGGAGATGCCTGCGCGTGACCGACCGGGACCATCGCCGGAGCAAGCGCTGGCTTGGCTGTGGGACGGACGTACCGTAGGTTCACCTCCTTGCAGGCGCCCTTGAATCGTTGCCAACGGGCACCGACGTCCTGATGACGTGTGACGCGGACGACGCACGATTC
>JAOUEG010000416.1 GCA_029858845.1 Chloroflexota bacterium
TCCGGTCCGAGGGGTACGCCATGGTCCAGCGGGTCCTGGCCGAGGAGGTCCCCATGATCTGGATCGACCACCTCGCGCCCTTGCAGGCCGTCGTGTCGGATCCCTCGATAGGGGGCATCGCCCGGGGGACCCTCCCCGACGGCTCCACGCGGTTGGGGTTGACCAACGGCGCGCAGTTCAGCTGGGAAGACGTGTGGATCGCGAGCTGACGTGAGCAACGTCGGCCGCCTCGTGCTGCGGCTGGCGTTCGTCGTCTTCGTGGTCAGCCTGCTGTCGTTCTGGCTGCTGGACGCAGCGCCGGGCGACCCGGCCACGGCCCGCGTCGGGGTGAACGCCACCCCCGAGGTGGTCGCAAAGGCCCGAGCCGAGCTCGGCCTCGACGACCCCTTCCTCGTCCGCTACGCACGCTGGGCGGGCGATGCCCTGCACGGCGACCTCGGCGAGTCGTACCGGACCCCCGGCACCACCACCTGGAGCCTCCTCGCCACCGCACTGCCCAACACGGTGCTGCTGCTGGTCTACGCCCAGATCCTGGCGCTGGCCATCGCCGTTCCGCTTGCCGTCACCGCCGCCCGCCGTCCCGGCAGCAGGTGGGATCGGACGACCTCGGCGGTCGCCTTCGGATTCTTCGCCCTGCCCGCGTTCGTGCTCGGCGTCTACCTGAGCTACTTCCTGGCGGTCCGTTGGGGTCTGCTCCCGGCGGTGGCGACCGACCTGCCGGGCGTGTTCGAGGATCCGGTGGAGAACGTGCGGCAGCTCGCACTGCCCTCCCTCACGCTGGGCCTCACCCTCGTCGCGGTCTACCTGCGGCTCCTGCGCAGCGACCTGATCTCCACCCTCCAGCAGGACTACATCCTGCTGGCCCGGGCGCGGGGCCTCAGCGATCGGCGGATCCTCTGGCGTCACGCGCTGCGTCCGTCGTCGATGACCCTCCTCACCGCCGTCGGTCTCAACACCGGTGCCCTGATCGGCGGCGCGGTGATCATCGAGGTCCTGTTCGCCATCAACGGGATGGGACGCCTCACGGTGAACGCCGTGTTCGCCAGCGACTACCCGGTCGTCCAGGGTGCGGTGCTGCTCTTCAGCCTCGCGTTCGTCCTGGCCAACTTCGTCGTGGACGTGCTCTACGTGGCCATCGATCCCAGGGTCCGGCGATGACCGCGGTGACCGAACCGGCCGCCGGGGCCGGCGACGGCAGCGAGGCGTCGCGGCCCCGAGGGCGCAGCCGGCGCATGGGGGTGGTCTTCTGGGTGTCGGCGGGCTGGGTGGTCCTGCTGATCCTCCTGGCGCTGTTCGCCGACGTCCTCCCCATCCGCGACCCCGAGGCCAAGGGGATCATCACCGGTGAGGTGCAGCGGTTCGAGTCGCCCGGCGGGAACGCCTGGTTCGGCGGTGACAGCACCGGGCGGGACCTGTTCGCCAACGTGGTGTACGGGGCGAGGCCCGCACTGCTGATCGGCACGGTCGTCACCGTCGTCGCCGCCCTGATCGGCGGTGCCCTCGGGTTGCTGGCCGGGTTCCGGCGCGGTCGCACCGACGGCGCCATCATGACCGTCGCCGACATCGCCTTCGCCTTCCCCGGGATCATCGCGCTCATCGCGGTGCGGGCCGCCTTCGGCAACGGGATGCTGGTCTTCATCGCCATCTTCTCGATCCTGGCCATTCCCACCTACGCCCGCATCGTGCGCGGGGCGACGCTGTCGCTGGTTGAACAGGAGTTCGTGGACGCGTCGCGGTCCTTGGGGGCGAGCGGGCGTCGGATCATGGCCCGCGAACTCGCGCCGAACGTCGCCCTCCCGCTCGTCGCCTTGGCCTTCCTGGGCTTCGCCATCGTCATCACGCTGGAGGGTGGCCTGGCCTTCATCGGGCTCTCGCTCGACGAGACGACGTGGGGAAAGCTCATCTCCGACGGCGTCGCCGAGATCCGCGACCATCCGCACCTCGCGCTCATCCCGGCGACGGTGATGTACCTCACCATCCTCGCCTTCAGCACCATCGGCGACAGCCTGCGCCAACGGGCGGCGCCTCGGCAGGCGGTGACGGCTCGCACGGTGACGGCCGTGCCCCCCGTCGACGGCCACCACCCGGATCCACGCGGCGCGGACGGGTCGCCGGTCGGTCCGGTCGCGCCGACGGACGCGGTGCTGCGCATCGAGGACCTGCACACCCGATTTGCCACCCCCGGTGGGGTCGTCGAGGCGGTGGCCGGCATCTCGCTCCACCTCAGGCGCGGTGAGGCCCTGGGTATCGTCGGCGAGTCGGGGTCCGGCAAGACCATGATCTTCCGGTCGATCGTGGGCGCCTTCCCGATCCCTCACGTAGAGCGGCGCGGGTCGATCCTGATCGACGACGTCGACCTC
>JAOUEG010000417.1 GCA_029858845.1 Chloroflexota bacterium
TGCGTGAGGCCGTACTCGGCGGTGTCCAGGAGCGCGCCGCTGCCCAGGTCATCGATCACGATCGCGCCGGCGGCGTGCGCGGCATCGGCCACGGCCCGCGCATCCGGAACCTCGGTGAAGCCCGCCATGGTGAAGTTCGATGGGTGGACACGAAGTACGACGCGGGCCCGCCCGTCCGCCAGCGCTACCTCGAAGTCCGCGGCGCGGGTGCGATTGGTCGTCCCGACCTCGATCAGCCTGGCGCCGGCTCTTCGGACGATCTCCGGGATGCGGACACCGCCGCCGATCTCGACGAGCTCGCCACGCGACACCACGACACCACCGCCACGACCCGCGAGCCCCACCGCCAGGGCCATCGCGGCGGCATTGTTGTTCGTGACGTAGGCGTCCTCGGAGCCGGTCAGCGCGACCAGGTGGTCCTCGGCGACACGCGCGCGCGCCCCGCGCCGGCCAGTCGCCCGATCGAGCTCCAGGAGCAGGAAGTCGCGTGCCAGGGTCGCTGCCTCGTCGGCCGCCGCGGCGGGCCATGGGGCTCGGCCCAGGTTCGTATGCACGATCACGCCGGTGGCGTTGAGGACGGGCTCGAGGCCGGCGTGTCCGAAGCCGGAGATTCGCCGCCACGCCTCGTCGGCCAACGTCGCCGCGTCCCTGGGCACCTCCCCCGCGGCCAGTCGGTCGCGCTCGGCGGCGACGACGTCACGGACCACGGCGGTCAGCGCGGCCGGATCGGCCCCACCGGTCTCCCGGCCGCGCAGCTCCGTGAGCACGCGGTCCACGCTGGGTGGATGCGGCCTCGGGGCTGCAGCCGATGGCTTGACGGACAAGGATGACCTCCTTGGCGGGAACGCGTGGGAGTCGAACCCACCGCGCCACACCGAGTGCCGCGCCACTGGTTTTGAAGACCAGGAAGCCCACCGGGGCCCATCCGTTCCCAGGACGATGGTAGCGCGCGAGGGGCGCCCGGCCGACGACTCGTATCATCGGGGCATGACTTCCGCCGACATGCCGCGACCCGGCCCCTTCCGGCTGACCGACCTGACCGACTGTGGCGGCTGCGCGGCGAAACTCGGCGCGGACCTCCTGGCCGACGCCCTGGCGGGCCTCGGGGCCGACTCCGTGAGCGCCGACCCGAGCGCCGATACAGCGCTTATCGCCGGCCTGACGCCGCCCGACGACGCCGCCGCCTATCGGATGAGCGACGACCTGGCGATCCTCGGCACGCTCGACTTCTTCCCTCCCCTGGTGGACGACCCACGGATGTTCGGCGAGATCGCGGCCGCCAACGCGCTCAGCGACATCTTCGCCATGGGCGGTCGCGTCCTCTTCGCCCTGTCCATCGCCGCATTCCCCGAGGAATTGCCGACGGACGTGCTGACCGAGATCCTCGCCGGGGCGTCGGCCAAGGTCCGCGAGGCGGGTGGCACGCTGGCAGGGGGCCACACCATCCGGGACCCGGAGCCCAAGTACGGCCTCGCAGTCGTGGGGATCGGCCACCCGGACCGGCTGCTGCGGAAGGGAGGGGCGGCGGTCGGGGACACCCTGATCCTGACCAAGCGACTCGGCACCGGCGTGCTGGTGAGTGGCCACCGGCAGGGCCGGACGACCGAGGCCGACCTCGCCGGAGCAGTGGACCAGATGCGGACGCTGAACCGTGCCGCTTCCGAGGTCCTCGTGACCCGCGGCGTGCGCGGTGCCACGGACGTGACCGGCTTCGGGCTTCTCGGCCATGGCCTCGAGATGGCTCGAGCATCGGGGACGCATTTCGTGTTCGACGCCGATGCCCTGCCCACGCTCCCGGGTGCACTCGACCTGGCACGGGACGGCGTGGAGACCGGGGGCGCCGCCCACAACCGGCGCTTCGTGGCGCCCGCCCTGACGGTCGGGGACGGCGTGGCGGCGGCCATCCTCGGGCTGGCCAACGACCCGCAGACTTCGGGCGGCCTGCTCGCGGCCGTCGCACCCGAGGAGATGGACGACACGACCCGGGCGCTCAACGCGGTCGGCGTCCAGGCCTGGCCGGTCGGCCGTGTCGAGGCCGGACTGCCCGGCATCGCAGCGGTCGCCTTGGTGTGAACCTGGCGGCGACGACCCTTGTCTGGGTCCTCGGCGGACCTCAGGCGTCCACGCGCCGATAGAGCATGGACATCAAGGCATCGGCCCGCTCCCGGTCCTCGGCGTTCGGGCCGGCATGGTCCGGCTCCACGCCGCAGAAGGCTCCGTGGACGGCGTCGGCCATCTCGTCCTTGCCGACGATCGTGAGGCCCTCGGCTCGGAGTCGCTGGTCCAGTTCGGACGGCGAGACGACACCCGACCCCCCAAAGACCCGTGCCAGCGATTCACTGATGCTCATGTCGTG
>JAOUEG010000418.1 GCA_029858845.1 Chloroflexota bacterium
CCAGCATGCGAGCTGCACGAGCGACGCCCTGAGCGTGGTTGCCCGACGAATACGTGATGACTCCCCGCCGCCGAGCCTCGTGCGGGAGCGAGGCGATCGCAACATACGCGCCGCGCAGCTTGAACGCGCCGATGGGCTGCAGGCTCTCCGCCTTGAGCCACAGGCCCGATCCGAGCGAGCCGTAGGGCACGAGCGGGGTCCGGATCGTCACCCCGCTCAGCTGCTCGGCCGCAGAGCGGATGGCCGAGACGGTGACCAGCGCGGTCCCGGCCTCGGCGGCCGTCACCGGTGGTCGCGGTCGATCGCGGTCTGACACTCGATGCAATGGGCGGCCCACGGGAGTGCGTCGAGCCGTGCCGGTGCGATCGGCCGACCGCAGCGCAGACATGCGCCGAAGGATCCATCGTCGAGCCGGACGAGGGCGGCATCCACGAGTTCCAGGTGCTGGGTCGCTCGGTCGCGCAGGGCGAGGTCGCGCTGCTGCTCGAAGACGTGGCTGGCCGCGGCTGCCTGCGACCCGTAGGTCATCTGGCCGGGGGCCTGGACGGTCTCCTCGACATCGGCGAGCAGTCGGGCCCGCTCCTCGAGGAGCGCGGCACGGATCAGGTCCCGATCGAAGTCTGCCATGCGCATGACTGTACGCTGCCGCGTCACGCCCTGTCTCGCCGCGATATACTCCCAGGGAGTACCAAAAGGAGATACGGCATGGCCATCGAGAAGGATCCCGTCTGCGGGATGGAGGTCGACACCGCGACCTCGCTGCTGTCCTACGAGTACGAGGGCACGACCTACTGGTTCTGCGGCAAGGGGTGTCTGCTCGAGTTCAAGGACGATCCCGAGAAGTACCTCGCCGAGGATTACGTCCCGTCCATGTGAGCCGCACCCGCCGCCGTCGAGATCCCGCGCTCGGGGAGCGAGACACCCGCGTCATCCCGCACTGACCGACTACGATGGGAGCGACGCGAACGCCAGGAGGCCCCGCCGATGCGCCCCCGCTTCGAGCTGCTCGAACCGGTCCTCATCGAACGCATCCTCGACGAGGCACTGCAGCTGCTCCGACGCCCCGGTATCCGGGTCGAAGAGCCTGAGGCGGTCGCCCTGCTGACGGGCGCCGGGGCGATCGCGGCCGACGACCGAATCCAGATCACGGAGCCGATGGTGCGCCGCGCGCTGGACACGGTGCCGCGCACGTTCGACCTGTATGACCGTGCCGGACGACCGGCCGTCCGGTACGGCCAGGGCCTCGTCCACTTCGACCCCGGGTCATCGGGGGTGGCCGTTCTGGACCCTGGGACGCTCGAAACGCGGACCTCGCAAGCGGCCGACCTCGCCCTCCTGACTCGTGTCGCGGACGCGCTGCCGGCGTACGACGCGGTGTCCACCGCGATCGTGTGTCACGACGCTCCCGCCGAGATCGGCGACCTGTACCGGCTGTTCGTGGTGCTGCTCCACTCCTCCAAACCGATCGTGACCGGGGCGTTCAGCGCGCACGGCACGGACGTGATGCTGGACCTGCTGGCGATCGATGCCGGGGGCCGCGAGGCGCTCGCCGCTCGACCACGGGCGGTGTTCGACGTGTGCCCGTCGCCGCCGCTCATCTGGTCTGAGTTCGCCTGCCGCAACCTCATCGACCTCGGGCGGGCGAACGTCCCCGCGGAACTCATCTCCATGCCGCTCGCGGGTGTCGCCGCGCCGGTCACGCTCATCGGGGCGACCGTCCAGCATGCTGCGGAGACGCTGGCCGGGATCGTCCTCCACCAGCTGGCCTCCCCCGGAGCCCCCATCGTGTGGGGCGGGGCGCCCGCGATCGTCGACATGCGGACCGGCTCCACGCCGATGGGGGCCATCGAGACGGCGTTGATCGACGCCGGCAACGCCGCCGTCGGCAAGTCGATCGGGCTGCCGGTGCACGGCTACCTTGGCGCGAGCGACGCCAAGGTGGTCGATGCGCAGGCCGGGCTCGAGACAGGCATGACGGCGCTGGTCGGCGGGCTCGCCGGGATCGACATGATCTCCGGAGCCGGCATGCTGGACTTCCTGCTCGTGCAGAGTGCGGAGAAGCTGGTCATGGACGCGGATGTGATCGGCATGGTCCAGCGGCTCCTGCGCGGCGTCGACACCCCGACGGAGACGCTCGCGACAGGACTCTTCGCCGCGGCGGGCCCCGAGGGCCGATTCCTGGAGATGGCGGACACGCGTCGCCTGTTCCGGGACGAGCAGTTCCTGCCGTCGAAGATCATCGATCGCGGTTCGCGAGGGACGTGGCTGGAGGCCGGCGGCCTGGACGCGTTCGAGCGTGCCCGGACGCGTGTCGAGGAGGTCCTGGAGTCTCATCGGCTGCCGGAACTGGATTC
>JAOUEG010000419.1 GCA_029858845.1 Chloroflexota bacterium
CGAAGGGCGCCGACCCCGCGCTCAACCTCGCCGGGGTGCCCCGACACGTCCATCGCCCGGCCCTCGAGCAGGCCACGCGCGGCGGCATCATCCGCACCGGCGAAATCGATCACGAATGCACGCATCTCCGAATGCTCGGTCCAGGCGGCATGCGGGACGTCGGCCGGCCACAGGACGGCTTCGCCCGCCGCGATCCGGGCACGCTCATCGCCCACGCCGGTCCAACCGCCGCCCTCGATGACCAGCAGCCACGAGGTGTTGGGGCTGACGTGTGGCTCCATCACGGCCCCGCGGACGAACGCCACTTCGGCGATGGTCCCACGACCATCCGAGTGGACGATCTGCCCGGTCACGCCGGTCGAGCCGGGAGGGCCGTCCGGACGCCGATGCCCGACTCCGAACGGCCTGATCTCGATGGGCATGTCGCTCAGCGGCGGCGGCGTTGCTGACGTCGCCCGCCACGGCGGCGGATCGTGGCTTCCGGGTCCGCGAACTTCTGCTTGCTGAAGTAGCGCTCCCGGGCGAGACGTTGTTCGTGGGCTCGCAGGATCGGCGGGAAGCGGAAGAAGCGAATCCAGACCAGTGCCCCGAGGCCGACGATCTGCGTCAGCAACACGAGGATGAAGTCGAAGACGAACAGGGCCTCGATGATCAGCAGGCTGAACGTGATGAGTCCCGTCCACCACATCCACTCCCACAGGTCCACGTACGGCGCGTGCTTGTGGAGCGCCCTGGTCCGGATGTTGTAGAGCACGATCAGGATCGCCAGCAGCACCACCGAGGCGATCCAGGTCGGATGGAACAGGTCCGGGAAATTGTGGCTGTTGAACGACTGGAAGAGGTAATCCCAGGGCGGAAGCGTCACGCTGGACCTCGGGCTGCATTGGATGGATGGCGACGTCCGATGCGACGGTCCCACCGGATGCGCGGGTTCCGGGAGTATGCCATGCCGGCCGCTATACTCGGCTGGAGCGGCCGGTGCCGTCGCCCTTCGTGCGGGGATGGCCCGACCACCCCAGGATGCGGCGCCACCGGCGGACCGCGAGATGGGAGGAAGGCCGGGTGCGAGCCCTGCTGTCAGTCGCGAATCGTGAGGGGATCGCTGCCTTTGCGCGGAACCTGCGGGCACTCGACGTAGAGATCGTCGCGACGGACGGCACCCGGGAGTTCCTCGCCGGCGAAGGGATCGATGCCGTCAGCGTCTCGGACCTGACGGCCGCCCCACCCCTGGTCGGCGGCCAGGTGAAGACGTTCCACCCGGCCATCTACGCCGGCATCCTGGCGCGCCGGGACCAGCCCGAGCAGCTCCGGGAACTCGAGGCGCAGGGGATCGGCCTGATCGACCTCGTGGTCGTCAATGTCAAGCCGTTCGCGCCTGCCGTCGGGGTCCGTCTCGTCGCGATCGACGAGGCCATCGAGATGATCGAGGTGGGCGGTGCGTCGCTCCTCGGGGCCGCCGCGCGTAATGCCGCCGGCGTCACCGCTGTCGCCGACCCGGCCCATTACGCCCTGGTCGTCGACGAGATCCGAAGCCGTGGCGCCGTCAGCCCCGAGTCGCGAGCGCGGCTTGCGGCGGAGGCGTTCAGCACGGTGGCGGCCTATCACGCCGAGATCGCGGCCTATCTCAACCAGATCGCGGGCGACACCTTCCCGAGCCGGCTGGCGATCGTGCTGGAGAAGGTCGAGGACCTGCGCTACGGCGAGAATCCTCACCAGCGAGGCGCGTTCTACCGTGAGACGACGCACCGGAGCGGGACCCTCGCCGATTCGACCCAGCTCCAGGGCGGACGACCGTCGTTCAACAACCTGCTCGACCTGGACGCTGCGTATCGGATCGCCCGCGACTACACCGCGCCCACGGTCGCGATCGTCAAGCACACCGACCCGGTCGGACTCGCCTCGCACGACGAGCTCGTGGAGGCGTACCGCCATGCCCTGGACACGGATCCGGTGGCATCCTTCGGCGGAATCGTCGGCGTGAATCGCGAGCTGGACGGGGCGACCGCGCGAGAGATCGCGGCAAACTCCTACGAGGCCGTCGTGGCGCCGGGGTTCAGCGAGGCCGCCATCGGTATCCTGCGCGCGAAGGCCGGACTGGAGGTCCTGGCCGTGCCGCCGGATCCGACCGACGGCATGCGCGACTACGGGATCGCCAACCTGGACTTCAAGCGCGTGGCGGGCGGCCTGCTCGTGGAAAGCCTTGACGAGCTCGGGTTGGACCGTGGCCGCCTCCAGGTCGTGACCCAGCGGCGGCCCACGCTGGAGGAACTCACGGACCTCCTCTTCGCATGGCGTGCCGTCCGCCACGTCCGTTCCAATGCCATCGTCCTCGCCCGTCATGGGGCGACGATC
>JAOUEG010000052.1 GCA_029858845.1 Chloroflexota bacterium
AGTGCCTGGTTGAGGGCACAGCGGGCTCGCTCGGTCCGGAGGGCCATCTCCGTGTGGGCGCACCACAGGATCCCGCGCGTCTCGTGGAGCAGGTTCGCCCCGGTCTCGTCCTCCAGCGCCGCGTACATCTCCAGGCTGTGCTGGTAGAAGCGCACCGCCTGCGGGATCCCGTAGTTCGCCCGGATGATCGTCGTATTGCGGCCGGTGTTGCCCGACGCGATGTAGTCGGCCTCGAGGACGGCGACGTTGGTGATGCCGTGCCGAGTCGCAAGGTAGTAGGCGGTCGCCAGTCCATGGCCTCCACCGCCGATGATGACGACGTCATAGGCGGGTTTCGGCACCTCGGCCCAGCGGATCGGCAGCAGGGTTCGGACGAGATCCCTCATCGTCGCCACCCGAGACGCTCGGACAGCACGTCCGCGAAGGCGACGGCGGTCAGGAGCAGCGCGTCGTCGTCGTCCGGGAGCCATAGTTTGGCCGGGACACCGGCGATCAGCCCCTGGCACAGGACCGGACGCGCGCCCGGGAGCGACCACTCGAGGTGGCGACGGAGGTCGTCAAGCGAACACCAACCTCCCACGAAGCCGGGCTCGTCCTCCACGATCGCATGCTCGTCGTCCACGTCGACGGCGGTCGCCCCGAGCGCGAAGGCATCGTCGGACGCGAACCGCAGGACGGTGATTCGATCGATGTCCGTCGCGACAGGACCGGGATCGCCGCCGACGGCGGTCCAGCGCGCCGCATCCAGCGCCGCCGGGTCGGCCACGACGCGAAGGCCGCGGATCGGGTCAAGCGCGGGCACGGCGGCCCTCCGGGTCGTAGAACGGCGTGGCCGCCACGACGGCCAGGCGGCCGTCGATCTCGACGCTCTCGGGGAACGGCGTCCGCTTCTGCCAGCCCAAGAGGACCGTCCGTCCGAGGACGGGTGAGTGCCAGCTCCCCGTCACGTGGCCGATGATGTCGCCCGCAGACCAGATCGGGCTGCCCTCGACCGGCGCGTCCGGTCCGTCCATCGTGAATCCGACCAGTCGCCGATGGTCGGGCAACCGGGCCGTCCGCTCCAGGGCCGCCCGGCCGATGAACGCGGGCTTGTCCATCCGGACTGCCCAGTCCATCCCGAGGCGGCGGGGCGTCGTGTCGAGCTCCGTGTCCATGCCGACGATGACGTGGCCCTTCTCCAGGCGAAGGGCGAACAGCGCCTGCAGGCCGTGCGGCCGGACCCCGAGGTCCCGCCCGAGCTCGAGGAGGGCCCGCCACAGCTCCACCGATCGATCCGCCGGGTGATGCAGCTCCCAGGCCGCCTCACCCGTGAACGACAGGCGCATCACGTGGCAGGGGATGCCGGCCACCTCGGCGTGCGCGTGGCGCAGGAACCGCGGCGGGTCGGCGAGGCCGGCCCGGACCAGGAGCCGCCCGGCGAGCGGACCCGTGACGTTGATCGCGGCCAACGACATCGTGCGGTCGAGGACGTGGACGGCGAGGCCCCAGGCATCGATCCAGTCGCGGATCCACATCTCGGCATTGGCGGCGCCGCCGGACGTGAAGGACAGGACGAAGCGGGTGTCCGCCTCGCGCAGGATCATCCCGTCATCCATGACGTGACCGCGCTCGTTGAGGAGCAATGCGTAGCGTGACCGCCCGGGCTGGATGTCCGCGATCCGGCATGGGTAGAGGCGCTCCAGGAACTCGACGACGTCCGGGCCGGAGACGACGACCTTGCCGAGGGTGCTGACGTCGCCGATCGATACGCCCTCGCGGACGGCCCAGTACTCGGCAAGGTGGTTCCCGTAGTGCCACGGCCGCCACCACCCGCCGAAGCGGTCCATCGCGGCACCGGCCGCGAGGTGCTCGTCGTGAAGCGGGGTCCTGCGAAAGGCATCGATGTGGACGTTGGCGGCCGCCTCCGCGATCGTGATCTGGCGCGACGCCGGCCGAGCGGTGAACGGCTCCGGAACGGTGCCCGTCCGCTCGGAGATCCAGGCCCGGACGTGGGGCAGGCAGGCGCCGCCCTGGCACGTGCCGATCCCGGCAAGGGTCGCTCGCTTGAGAAGCTCGAGTTCCCGGAACCCCCGGTCCCAGGCGCCTTCCAGGTCGACCACCGTGACCTGGTGGCACGGGCAGACGACCGCGCTCGGATCCGCCGGCGCCGGCGGAAGCGGATGGTCGTCGGCGGCTGGGCCCACGACACGCACCGCCTCGGCCGCGCCGCCGGTCCCGTCGGCCCCCGACGCCGCCATCCGCGCCAGGACGTCGCGAGGCGCATATCCCAGACCGAGGACCGCCGTGTCGCACGGGATCGTCCTACGGTCGCCGGTCGCCGGGTCCGCCATCACCACGGCCCGGACGTGCCCGGCTTCGTCGCCTTCGAATCCCACCAGGCGCCCACTGACCGGATCGCAGGGCACGCCGTCCGGCGGGGGGCCCACGGCGATGGCATGTCCGAGGTCGACGCCGGCGGCGTGCAGTCGCTCGGCGGCGCGCGTCGTCACGAGTCCGGCGAGATGGCTCCCGGGACAGACCGGTTGGATCTCGGCGACGCCGGTCGCGACGACGATCTCCTCGGGGTGGACGTGGAGCATCCCGGCGCTCGTCCGGGCCACGATCGTGGGGCCGGGATAGATCGCCACGACCTCGCTCCCGTCGGCTGCGTCCATGACGAGCACCGCTCGACCACGCGCTCGCGCCTGCGCCGCCGCGGCCGATCCACTGCGGCCTCCGCCGATCACGGCGACCTCCACCTCGCGCCGTTCGACATGGATCTCGCGATGCCGCGGTGGCTCGGCGAGGGTCGAGTCCTGGACGGAGGGGAGTGGCGGGAGGCCGTCGGCCGGGTGCCGCTCGACACGGAGTCCGGGCCGGCACGGAACCTGGCACGTACGGACGAACGAGACGCCATCCACGGTGGCCAGGCAATTCGGGCAGTCGCCGGCGAGGCAGAGCGTCCCGCCTCGGGCGGGCTGCTCGCCGGCGCGCAGGATCGCCACCGCGATGGGATCGCCCGGTCGGAACGGCAGCGGCCGGCCGTCGACGACGATCCGCCCGCCGGCGAGGGCAGCGGGGTCCTCGGCGGTGCCGGACCCGGGCGGGAGGGCCTTGTCCGTCATCGGCGCATCCGCAGGCCCTGGGGGTCGAACAGCGGTGCAGGCTGGAGCCGGGCCGGGCGGCGCCGGCCGATGATCTCGATCTCGAACCCCTCGCTTCCCCGACCATCCGGTGTGGCCAGCTCCGAGGGCACGTAGCCCAGCGCCAGCGATGCCCTGACGTGGTGGAGGTAGCCGCCGGACGTGACCCAGCCCACGACTTGGTCGTCGTGCCAGATCGGCTCGTCGCCGATCGCGTCCGCCGGGTCGTCCGGATCCGGATCCACCACGAGCGCGACGAGCCGCCGCCTGGGGCCGCCGGCGGCCGACTCAGCCTCGTGGGCCGCGCGCCCGATGAAGTCGTGGTCCAGCCGGAGGTAGCGCCCGATGCCGGCCTCGAGCGGCGTGTAGATCGGCCGGTACTCGCGGAACCACGTCCCGTAATGCTTCTCGAGCCGGAGCGACATGAGCGCCCGCATCCCGAACAGGCGCAGGCCGTACGGCTCGCCGGCGGCGATGATCGCGTCGAACAGCACCCGCTGGTACTCGGGCGCCACCCACAGCTCGTAGCCCAGATCGCCGGTGTAGTTGATCCGGGCAAGGTGGACCGGGATCATCCCCAGGTCCACGCGCCGGAAGGTCATGAACGGGAAGGCCTCGGTTGACAGGTCCAGGCCCGGCGCGATGGCGGCGATCACATCCCGGGATCGTGGGCCGGCGACGGACAGCCCGGTCAGCGACAGGCCGAGGACCTCGAAGCGGACCGTCCCATCGGCGGGCAGGTGGTGCAGGAACCAGCGCGAGTGATGGACCTCCGCCGGCAGCGAACCGAACAGGAGCCATTCGTCGGCCCCGGTAGGTCGAGCGACCGTGAACTCACCGACGATGCGCCCCTGATCGTTGAGCATCGCCGTCAGGGTGATCCGCCCGACGGCCGGCATGCGCGCCGTCAGGAGCGACGAAAGCCAGGCCTCGGCCCCCGGCCCGGTCACGCGGTACTTCGCGTAGTTGGAGATCTCGGTCATGCCCACCAGTTCGCGGACCGCCGCCACCTCCCCAGCGACCCGGTCCCAGGCGTTCGAGCGGCGGAAGGTGACCTCCTCCACCGGCTCCAGCCCGGGAGCCTGGAACCACAGCGCGTGCTCCAGCCCGAACGAGGCTCCCCAGACCGCGTTCGCGGCCGTCAGGCGACCGTGGATCGGCGTCGTCAGCAGTGGCCTGCCGGCCGGCAGCTCCTCGTTCGGGAAGGTGATCCGGAACCGGCGTCGGTAGTTCTCCTGGACTCTTGCATTCGTGTAGGCGAGCGTGGCGTAGTCGCCGTATCGAGCCACGTCCATCGCCCAGATATCCATCCCGCTGTCGCCGTGGTCGCCGGCGGTCATCCAGGTGGCGAGGGCAAGGCCGACTCCGCCGCCCTGGGAGAGACCGGCCATGACGCCGCACGCGACCCAGAACCCGCGCAGGCCACGAACCGGGCCCACCAGCGGGTTGCCGTCGGGCGAGAACGTGAACGGTCCGTTGACGACGCGGCGGATGCCCGTCGTGCTCATCGCCGGGTAGTGCTGGAACGCGACGGACAGTTCGGGCGTCAACCGGTCCAGGTCCGGCTTGAGCAGCTGCGATCCGAAATCCCAGGGGGTCTCCCGCGGAGACCATGGGACGCAGGCCTGCTCGTACGTACCGAGGAGCATCGCACCACCTTCCTGGCGGATGTAGATCTCTCCGGCGAAGTCGAGCGCCATCGGCATCTCGCGACCGGTCCTCGCCGCGTGGTCGGCCACCTCCGGCATGTCCTCGGTGATGAGGTAGTGGTGCTCCATCGCCAGGACGGGCAGTTCCAGGCCGACCATCCGCCCGACCTCGCGGGCCCACAGGCCGCCCGCATTCACCACGTGCTCGGCGTGGATCGTGTCGCCGCTCTCGACGCGGACGTCCCAGGTGCCGTCGGGCCGCTGCTCCAACCCGACCACCGGCGTGTGCTGGTAGACCTCGGCGCCGGCCAGCTGGGCGCACTTCACGTACGCGCGCGTGACGCCGGTCGGATCCACATGGCCCTCGACAGGGTCGTACAGCGCTCCGACGAAATGCCGTGGATCCATGAGCGGGAAGAGATCGGCCGCCTCGCGCGACGTGATCAGCTCCAGGTCCATCCCGAGGTAGCGACCGCGGGCCACGGCCATCCGCAGGAAGTCCATTCGGACCTCCGTGTCGGCCAGCATCAGGCCGCCGGGCAGATGGATGGAGCAGTCCTGCCCGGAGACGCGCTCGATCTCCTCGTAGAGCTGGATCGTGTACTGCTGGAGTCGGGCGACGTTCGGGTCGCCGTTGAGGGTGTGCATGCCGCCGGCGGCATGCCACGTGGAGCCGGCCGTCAGCTCGCGCCGCTCGAGCAGGACGACGTCGGTCCAGCCGGCCCTGGTCAGGTGGTACAGGACGCTGGCCCCGACGACCCCCCCACCGATGACGACGACCTGGGCTTGTGACTTCACGCGACTCCTCGCTGGCTGTGGTCAGAAATCGGTCGGGACGCCGCCCTCGGCGACGCGACGGTCGACGAAGGCCTGGAGCTGCTCGGCGATGGCCGGGTCGATCGGGGGCGGCTGGTAGGCGGCGAGAAGCTCCTTCCAGAGCCGATTCGCCTTGCCGGCGGCCTGCGGGGATCCCGCCTCCTCCCAGGCCTCCCAGTTCCGCCAGTCGCTGAGCATCGGCTTGTGGAACGCCGTCCGGTAGCGCGACTGCGTGTGCTCGGCCCCGAAGAAGTGACCGCCGGGTCCGATTTCCTCCATGGCCGAGAAGGCGAGCGTCTCGTCGTCCACGACCACGGGATCCAGGAAGGCCGCGACCATCCCGAGCAGGTCCGCGTCGAGGATCAGCTTCTCGAAGCCGGCATGGAGCCCCCCCTCCATCCAGCCGGCGCCATGCATGAGCAGGTTGACACCACCCATGATCGCGCCCCACAGGCTGAAGACGCTCTCGTAGGCCGCCTGGGCATCCACGGCGTTCGCGGCCGACACGTTGGACGAGCGATACGGCACGCCGTAGCGACGGGCCAACTGGCCGCCGATCATGGCCGTCCGCATGTACTCCGGCGTCCCGAACGCCGGCGCGCCCGATTGCATGTCCACGTTGCTCGTGAAGCCACCGTAAACGACCGGGGCGCCCGGCCGCACCACCTGGGTCAACACCATCCCGGCCAGGGCCTCGGCGTTCTGCTCCACGAGCGCGCCGGCGAGGGTCACCGGGGCCATCGCGCCGGCGAGGGTGAAGGGGGTCATCACGACGACCTGGTTGCGCCGGCTGAACTCCAGGATGCCCTGCAGCATCGGGGTGTCCAGCCGCAGCGGCGATGACGAGTTGATGACCGTGAAGATGGACGGCTCGCGGTCGAGCGTCGCCTCGTCCACGCCCCGCCGGATGCGCATCATCTCGAGGGCATCAAGGTTGCGCTGACGCCCCAGTGAGTACGCGTGGATCGGCTTGTCCGCCAGGGTCACCAGGTCGTGGATGGCGTGGAGGTGGCGCACGGACGCGTGGACGTCCACCGGCTCCACCGGATAGCCCGCGAAGAAGTGGACGATCTCGAGCACCTGGGACAGTCGGATCAGATCCTGGTAGTCGGCCCGATTGCCGACGCGCCGGCCGCGGTCGGCGTCGTAGACGTTCGGCGCGCTCGCCACGGATCCGAACGCCACCCAATCGCCGCCGATCCGGAGGTCGTGCGCCGGGTTCGGGGCATGAAGCGTGAACGAGGACGGAGCGGTCTGGATCCGCTCCTCGACCATCGCCCGGTCGAACCGAACGCGTTCCGACCCTGGCTCCACGCGGGCGCCGGCGGCGCGCAGCAGGTCGCGCGACTCCGGCTCAAGGAAGTCCATCCCGATCTGCTCGAGCACTTGCAGCGATGCGACGTGGATCGACTCGAGTTCGTCGGCCGACACCACCTCCGTGGGTGCGTAGCGCAGGCGCGGCTGGGCCCACGGACGCTGGGGCGGCAGGCCGCTGCGAGCGTGGCCTTCGCGGCCACCATGACGGCGGCGACGGGCCCGGTCGGCTTCCTCCGCTCTTCCGCCGCCGGGCTGCTCGTAGTCCGTCATGCTCGCCCTACCGTCCCGACAGATCGAACCATGTCGTCTTGAGCTGCGTGTATCCGTCCAGGGCCGCCATCCCCTTGTCCCGGCCGAAGCCCGACTGCTTGAACCCGCCGAACGGGACGGTGATGTCGGACGAGTCGAAGGTGTTCACCCAGACGACCCCGGCACGGATCGAACGCGCCAGTCGATGGGCCCGGTTCACGTCGCGAGTCCACACGCCCGCCGCGAGGCCATACGGCGTGTCGTTGGCGATCGCCAGCGCATCCGCCTCGTCCTCGAATTCGGTCACGGTCAGGACCGGCCCGAAGATCTCCTCACGCGCGACCCGCCAGCGGTTGTCCACGCCGTCCAGGATGGTGGGCTCGATGTAGAAGCCGCCCGTTTCCGCGCGGACCCGTCGGCCACCGGTCATCACGGTCGCGCCCTCTCGCGTCCCGAGCCGCACGTACTCGAGGATCTTCTCGAGCTGCCGCTCGTCCACGATGGACCCGAGCCGCGTCGCCGGATCCAGCGGCTCACCCGGCGCGAGCTCGCGGCCCAGCGCCGAGATGCGCTCGACGAGCTCCCGGCGCACGGAGCGGTGGACGACCAGCCGCGACCCGGCGTTGCAGGTCTGGCCGCTGTTGTAGAAGATCCCCCATCCGATGGCGGAGGCGGCCTCCTCGAGGTCACCGACGTCGGCGAGGACGACCTGCGGGCTCTTGCCGCCGAGCTCGAGGGTGACCGCCTTGACGTCGCTTTCACCGATCGCCCGAAGCAACGACTTGCCGACGTCCGTGGACCCGGTGAAGGTGAGCTTGTCCACGGCAGGGTGGCGCGCGAGCGCATCGCCGAGGACGGACCCCGGGCCCGTCACGACGTTGAGGACGCCGTCCGGAAGGCCGGCGTCCGAGGCCATCTCGGCCAGACGAAGGGCGGTCAACGGTGACTGGGACGCGGGCTTGAGCACGACGCTGTTGCCGGTGGCCAGCGCCGCACCGAGCTTCCAGGCCGTGATGATCAGCGGGTAGTTCCAGGGCACGATCGCCGCGACGACCCCGATCGGCTCGCGGGTCACGAGCGAAAGGGCGTCCGGTCCCGTCGGGCCGATCTCGCCGTAGACCTTGTCGATGGTTTCGGCGTACCACTGGATCGTCTTGGCGGCGGACGGGACGTCCACGGACAGCGTGTCCCGGATCGGCTTCCCGACGTCGAGTGACTCCAGCAGCGCCAGCTCGTCGCGGTTCTCGCGGATCAGTTCCGCGAAGCGGAGCAGGACGCGCTTGCGCGCGGCCGGCGCCTGGTCCCCCCAGCGTCGGTCGTCGAATGACCGCCGCGCGGCCGTCACGGCACGATCCACATCCTCCGTCCCGCCCTCGGCGACAGCCGTGATCGGCGAGCCGTCACGTCCCGCGATGTCCGAGAATGTCAGGCCGGACGCCGCGGGGACGAACCGCCCGTCGATGAACAGCTCGTGCCGGGGCTTGACGGTCGCCGCCCGGTCCAGCCAGTCGATCGACGCCGCAGCGCCCTCCATGGCCGTCACGCGGCGTACCGCCGGAGAGCCGCATCGTCGAGCTCGATCCCGAGACCGGGCTCTGTCGGCACTCGCAGCATCCCATCGGGATCCGGTCGGATCGGCTCGGCCAGGAAGGCGTCGCGCCGCTCGGGCGTCCAACCCGGCGGGTCGTAGGGGAACTCGATGAATGGCCCGCCACCGACGCCGGCGGCAACGTGCAGGTTCGCCAGGAGGCCGATCCCGTTCGTCCAGGTGTGCGGCGAGAACCAGCGGTTACGCGCCAGCGCGAGTTCCGCGACGGTCCGCATGCGGAGCATCCCGCCGGCTAGGACCACGTCACCCTGGTGGACGTCGAACGCGTCCGCTTCCAGCGCGGCCAGCGCGTCGGAGAACGTGCGCGCCATCTCGCCGCCGGCGATGCGGATGCCCGGCGCGGAGGCACGAAGCGCCGCCAGGCCGCGGAGATCGGCGCCGGCCATCGGCTCCTCCACCCACAGCACCCCGTGATCAGCCAGTCGGACGGCGATCTCCCGGGCGGCGACCGGGTCCAGGGTGGGCCTGACGTCGCCCGCCATCCGCCAGCCCTGGTTGAGGTCCACCATGATCGCCATCGTGTCGCCGACGGCGGCGCGTGTCGCGGCCACGCCGGCCAGTCCATCGTCCAACCGGCGCGGATCGATCCGGATCTTGAGCGCGCGGAAGCCCTCGGCGCGCATGCGGAGCGCGGATTCGGCCCGCTCGGCGGCGGGCAGCAGCATCCCGGACGAGGCATACGCCGGGATCCCGTCCGCGGCGCCACCGAACAGCGTCGCCACCGGCAACCCGGCGACCTTGCCGGTGATGTCCCACAGGGCAGCCTCGAGGGGCCAGTAGCGGCCGGCATGGAAGTCGATCGTCTCCAGCGCGCGCACGTGGCGGGCGATGGCCAGCGGGTCCTGGCCGATGAACAGGTCCTGGAAGGCCTCGAAGCCGTCCATCGTGTCGCCCGAC
>JAOUEG010000420.1 GCA_029858845.1 Chloroflexota bacterium
GGCATCGACCGACGAGATCGGGATCTGGGCGACCGTGTCCGTCCAATGAGGATCCACGCGCTCGACGGTCACGTCGGCGACCGGCTCCGCGGCACCCAGCTCGATGCGCGCATCCAGGAAATCGGTCGGACCCGCCAGATCGGTCGCACCGCGCACGGCTTCGGCGAACAGGTCCAGCCAGGTCGGGTCCACGCCCCCGCCGAGCGATAAGTAGGCATGGAACCGATCCTGGTCGGCGAAGGCGTCGCGCGTGTCCGTGCCGAGCACGACCAGGATCTCGCGCGCGTCACCGGCCACGAGCTCCATCCGGGCCGTCATGCCTCTTCGTTCTCCGCGGCCAGCAGCTCGCTGTAGTCCATCAGGTCCAGGTCTCCGGGTGAGTGGCCAGCCTCGGTCAGCAGCACGGCGGCTTCCGAGCGGTGCTGGGTGCCGTGATTGACGACATGGGCCAGGAGTTGCCAGACGGGGACGTCGTCCTCCCGTCGCGTCAGGAACGCATCGTCGATCTCATCCAGCCAGACGTCGACGGCCTCCCATTCCTGCTCCCATGCCGCGCGGAGGTCCGCGGGCGTGGGTAGTGGGTCGCGCTCCGGCCGCGGGGTCCGTGACGACCCCGACAGGAAGTGACGCCAACGCAGCTGGGCGCCCAGCTGGTGCACCAGGATCCCCCCGAGGCCGCGTTCATCCACGACGCGTTCGGCCGACCAGACAGCTTCGTCCACGCCGCTGGCGGCATCGAGGACGCGCCGCGTGGCCCAGCGGTCATACCCGAAGAGGAAGCGGATCTCCGCGATGCGCACGGTCGCGGCTCAGTCGCGGTAGCCCGCGTCGCGCAGGAGGGTCGGCAGCTCGGTCGGCGAGCTCGCGACGCGGAACCCCGCCGCCTCGAGTGCCTCGACCTTGGATGCGGCCGTCCCGGCGCCGCCGGAGATGATCGCCCCGGCGTGGCCCATGCGCTTGCCTTCGGGAGCCGTCCTCCCCGCGATGAAGGCGACCTTCGGGATATCCCGCAGGTGATCCCCGGCCCAGGCCGCGGCTGCCTCCTCGGCGGCGCCGCCGATCTCGCCGATGAGCACGATCGCGTCGGTCTCGTCGTCCGCGGCGAAGAGTCGGAGCACGTCGAGGAACGTGGTGCCGATGATGGGGTCACCGCCGATGCCGACGCACGTCGACTGGCCCAGGCCCGCGTCCGTCATCGCCTGGACCGCCTCGTACGTGAGCGTGCCGGACCGGCTCACGACGCCGACGCGGCCCTCGCGGTGGATCGATCCGGGGATGATGCCGACCTTGGCGCGCCCGGGCGATGTCGCGCCCGGGCAATTCGGGCCGATGAGTCGCGCCCCGAGGTTCGTGACCATCTCGACCGCCGGGATCATGTCCAGCGCCGGGATGCCCTCGGTGATGCAGAAGATGGTGGCGATCCCGGCCGCCGCCGCCTCCATGATCGCGTCCGGTGCCCCGGCCGCCGGCACGAAGACGAGCGACGTGTTGGCGCCGGTCTCACGGACCGCTTCGCTGACCGTGTCGAACACCGGAACGGACCCGTCGAGAGCGGTCTGCCCGCCCTTGCCGGGTGTCACACCGGCGACCACGTTCGTGCCGTAGGCCTGCGAGGCGCCCGCGTGGAATGCCCCCTCGCGACCGGTGATGCCCTGGACCACCAGGCGCGTGTCGCGCCCGACGAGGATGCTCATGCCGATGCCCCAGCCGCCCGTGAGGCGTCCACGGCCTTGGCCGCAGCCTCGTCCAGGGTCAGGGCCGTCTCGAAGTGCGCTTCTTCGAGGAGGCGCCCGGCTTCGTCCGCGTTGGTCCCGACGATTCGGACCACCATCGGCACGTCACGTTCCTGCTGGGCGCGGGCGTCGATGAGGCCGCGGGCGACCTCGTCGCCCCGGGTGATCCCGCCGAAGATGTTCACCAGGATGGCGTTGACCTTGGGGTCCGCCAGGATCAGGCGCATCGCCTCGGCCACCTTGTCCGAGCGAGCTCCACCCCCGATGTCGAGGAAGTTCGCCGGCTCGCCGCCAGCCCGCTTGACCAGGTCCATCGTGGTCATCGCCAGCCCGGCGCCATTGACCATGCAGCCGATCGAGCCGTCCAGCTTGATGAACGTCAGCCCGGCCTCGCGTGCCTCCTTGTCCTCGGGCGCCTCTTCGTCGGGATCGCGCAGCTCCTCCAGCCCGACATGGCGCCCAAGCGCGGAGTCGTCCAAGGTGATCTTGGCGTCCAGGCAGACGAGGCGCTCCACGAGACCGCCATCCGGACCGGTCTCGCGCACGATGGCCAGCGGGTTGATCTCGACGAGGTCGGCGTCGTAGGCCCTCATCGTGGCGACGAGCCCCTTGGCGAT
>JAOUEG010000421.1 GCA_029858845.1 Chloroflexota bacterium
TGGGTGCTGTGACAGCGGGCGCACGCGTCGGAGACGAGCGATGTGTCCGGGGCGTGAAGCGAGCTGCCCGGCGCCGCCATGGCCCCGATCTGGCCGGTCGTCGTCCGTTGTGCGACCGCCAGGCGGTACAGCGGGACCGCGTTCGAGATCGCGGCTCGGGCGGGCATCGCCGACCGGCCCGTGACGAGCTCGTAGTCCAGCATGCCGCTCAGTGCAGCTGTGCCAGGCGTCGGGGTCGCGTCGATCGGCGGACCCACGTCAAGTCCGCGCCGTTGGCCGGGTGACAGACTGACCGGTGGCCTCACGTCCGTCGCCATCCAGGCGCTGACCGATCCCATGAGCGGCCGGCCGTCATCCGTGAGGCGGAACTCGACGGTCCTGGCGAACGGCAGGTCGATGGTCGCTCGGACGGACAGCTCGACCTCCGTGTACGTGTTCCCATCGATTTCGATCGATCCCGTCGGCTCCACCCCCATGAACCGCGTGCCTGCCGCTGGTTCCTGGGTGGGATCGTCCACGTCGTCGCTGCGGAGATCGCCTTCGGGGATGGCCTCGCTATCGGATCGTTCGACCGTGCCGTTCCGGCCATTGCCGGCCGCGCGCCACTCCGGCGCGAGGTAGAGCGGCTGGCCGAGGATCGGATCGCCGACCGGGAGGTCCTCGAACACCTGGCCGCCCACGATCCGGTACTGGAGCCTGGGCACGACGGACGCCGGAACGAGGTCGGCGTTCCGGACCTGGAAACGGATGCGGAACGTGTCGAACGCCTCGACCTCCGTGAGCGGCTTGTCGGGGACGAGATAGGTCGGGACGTGGGTGGTGGGGTGGACCCGTGAGAACGTGACGTGCTCCACGATCAATGCCGGGGCGACAAGCAGCTGGAGGTCGGCCGCCTGGACGGCGCCGTTGGCCGCGCCCAGGCTGGCACGGAAGAGGCCGTCGATGGCCGGGTCGCCCGTCGCCGGGCCGCTCGGCGCCCGCACAACGGTCCGTCGCTCGATGGTGTCCCCGGCAGGTAGGTCGCCCAGGGACCAGCGGATCGCGCCGGCCACGAGGGCCGCCTCGTCGGCGCTGGGCTCCACGACCACCCAGCCGTCCGGAACGTAGACGAACGCGTGGGCCTCAGGGGCATCCGTCAGCGCGGTCGCCGTCAGCGTGATCGTCACGAGCGCACCCGGATCGACGCGACGTCGGCCATCGGCCGGCGCGTCTGCGGACAGGGCTACGGTCGCTTCCAGCATCACGGGCGAGGGCACCGGCGTGGGCGTCGGAGTCGTTTCTGGAGGTGGGCTGGGGGACGGGATCGGCGGCGGCACCTCGCCTGGGACGGGCCGAAGTCGGGGGTGCTCCCCGTCCAGGTATCCGGACTCCGTGGCCGGCCCCAGGCCGGTGCCGTCCAGCCCTACGGTGGCCATCACGGCTTCCGCCTGGCCGGCGCGCGTCATGGCGAAGATGAGCGTTCGGCCGTTCGGCGTGAAGGCGGGATCGCTCGCACTGCGCTCACCCGTGCCGAAGTCGGTGATCGCGCGCGGCTCCGTCCCATCCGTCCGGATGGTCCACAGTTCCGCGCGATCGCTGGTGGGGGTGGCGGGCGCGGTGAAGGCGATCAGGTCGTCCTGAGCAGGGCTCCAGTCGGGATCCCCGGCGTCGAGCGCCCAGTCCGTGACCGGCGAGACGATAGGCTCGGCGCCCGAGAGCTCCACGATCGCGATGCGGCTGCCGCTCATCTCGCCGTCGACATCGCCGGGCTCGCGGCGCAGTTCCTCGAAGGCCAGCCGGGTCCCATCGGGGGACCAGCGGGGCCCCTGGAGCCCGCGCCCGTCGAGGGTCTCCAGCACGACCTCCTCCTTGCCGGAGCCGAGGTCATGGACCTCCAGGGTGCTCCTGCTCATGCTCCCGGACGAGATGACTCGCTCGAACGCGACGGCTCGTCCATCAGGCGACCACGCCGGGTGATCGGCCGATCGGCAGGGAGCCGAGCAGTCGACGATCCGCTCAGCGTCGCTGCCGTCCACGGAGACGGTCCACAGGTCCCACGTGCCGTCGCCGTCCTCGACGCTGAACGCCAATCGGCTGCCGTCGGGCGACCAATCCGGGTGGACCTGCCGCTCGCCGGTGATCCGGGG
This sequence comes from Chloroflexota bacterium, assembly GCA_029858845.1. Taxonomy (GTDB): domain Bacteria; phylum Chloroflexota; class Limnocylindria; order Limnocylindrales; family CSP1-4; genus SPCO01. The sequence continues at coordinate 2,127 of JAOUEG010000421.1, forward strand.
CGCAACGACGTGCAGTCCCGTACCGTCCGGGCGAACGAGATGGATGCCGTAACGACCGTCGGTCTCGGCCTGAAGCGCGATCCAGACCTCACCGGACTTGATCACCGGCCGGGGCTCATGGGTCGCGCCGGGGGTCGGGAGGGGAGTGGCCTCGGGGCTCGGGGAGGGCGGTGGGGCAGAGCCGCCCGGAGGCGTGGAGGCCGGAGGGTTGACGCTATC
>JAOUEG010000422.1 GCA_029858845.1 Chloroflexota bacterium
ACGGGTCCGTGGTCCAGCCGTCCAGAAGTCGAGCGAGCGCTTCCGGGCTCTCCGCGATGTCCGCCCTGAACCGAGCCACGCGATCGATCGTCACGACCGGTTTCCCCGGAACAGGCCGCGCATCCCCTCGGTGGGCGCCCAGAGCCAGGACGGCAGGTAGGTCGCCGCATAGCTGAACTCGTAGAGTTCCTTGTCCGTCTCGAAGGCCAGCAGCAGGGCCGGATCGAGATCGGGCAGGACGCGGGCCTCCAGCATCCCGGCGCGATACGACTCCAGGAATCGCTCACGCGAGCGCTCGAGCCAGCCGCTCAGGTCGAGCCCGGATCGGTCCCCGGCCCCGCCGCCGCGACGAGCGGCCCGGCGGCCGGCGCTGCGGCCGACGTGGTCCAGGGAGCGCAGCATCGACGCCACGTCGCGCAGCGGGTGGCGATGCACCCGGCGTTCGTCGGGAGTACTCAGGGGCTCACCCTCGAAGTCGATGATCCGATAACCGTCGGGCGTGATCAGGATCTGGCCGAGGTGGAGGTCGCCGTGGGCGCGGATGACCTCCGGCGCCGTCGGGACGGCGTCGAGGACCGTGATCGCGTCGAGGATGCGCGGGGCCAGGTCACGGATCGTCTCTGCAGCCACGGCGAGGGATACGCGGTCGTCGCCGGCGACGACGTCATCGAGCGTCGCGGACGGATCGCGACCGCGCAGGGCTGCCACGTCCATGGCCCGCTCAAGATGCTCGTGCGCGGCCGCGGCCCACCGCCTGATCTCGTCGCGAGTCGCCGGTCGCGGCGCCATGTCCGGGATTCCCCGTCCATCCGCGACCGCGGCGTGCAGCCCGGCCGTCAGCAGGCCCAGATCGGCTGCGACCTCCGTCGCGTACTCGAGGCTGACGCTGCCGGGCGCCATCAGCCAACCGGTCAGCGTTTCGGCGATCGTCTCGTAGGCATCGGACCCCTCGGCGACGAACTGCTGGGCCATCGCCACCGTCGTCGTCCCGTGGCGTGCCTCCACGAGCTCGGCGAAGCCGGCGAGGGGTGGCACCGCGCCGAACCCGGCCTCCTCGGTCAGGAACGCCGTCATCTCCAGGTCCGGATTGAGGCCGGGCTGGAGGCGCCGATAGGCCTTCAGCAGGACCTCATCGCCCAGGACCACGCTCGTGTTGCTCTGGTCCGCCCCCAGATCCCGCTCGGCCCCCGGTCCGGTCGGCGGCATGGCAGCCGCCGGTCGGCAGACCAGGACCGCCGCTATCGGGGCGGTCGGATCGTCCTGGAGCGCGGCGAGCGTCCGACCCTGCGCCATGGCGACCGCGAGGGAACGCCACGCTCCATCACCCGGGACGGCCTCCCGGAGCGAGGGGCCTGTCAGCACGAGGGCATAGCGCTGGGTGGTCCGATCGTCCAGGGAGAGTGTCGCGATGACGAGCACGTGACGAGCGTCGGCATCGAGCACGAAGGCCGCGTCCGGCGCGATGCGCTCGATCGTCCGGCCCTTGCCGCCGAACCAGCGTCTGGCCGCCATCGCCTCGCGGTCCAGGCGGGCGACGGCCGTCACGACCTCGGCGTGGGTGACGGACGCGGGCTCTGCGGCGGGACTCATCCGGGGAAGCGTAGCCGTCCGCCGCGAGCCAGGCCCGGCGCTACCCCGGGACGGTCTCGGGCCATTCCCAGTCCCAGGAACGCGGTCCGGGCGGATGATCCGCCCGGACCGCTGTCGCGATGGAGCCTGGGAACTATTCGCCCGTGTTGATCATCACGTGCTTGATGAACGTGTAGTCCTCGAGCGCGTACTTGGAGCCGTCCTTGCCCCAGCCGGACTGCTTCACGCCACCGTGGGGCGTCTCGGAGGTCAGGGTGAAGTGCTCGTTGATCCAGACGTGCCCGAAGTCGAGCGCCTTGGCCACGCGCATCGCCCGACCGATGTCCGTCGTGAACACGGACGACGCCAGCCCATAGGGCGTGTCGTTCGCCCACTGGACGGCCTGCTCCTCGTCACTGAACCGCTGGACCGTGACGACCGGGCCGAAGATCTCCTCCTGGATGATCTCGGACTTCTGGTCCGGTCCGGCGATGACCGTGGGGGCGTAGTAGGCACCTGCCCGCGCCGGCCGCTCGCCGCCGATGACGATCTCGGCGCCCGCGCGCGCCCGATCCACCATGCCCTGGACCTTGTCTGCCTGGGCCTGCGCGATGAGGGAGCCCATCTCGATGTCGTCGCCCTCGGCCGGATCGCCCCATTTGATGGTGCGAACCTGGTCGGCGAGGGCCGCCACGAACCTGTCGTAGACCTTCGGCCCGGCGACGACGCGCGTCGCGGCCGTGCAGTCCTGCCCGGAGTTCCAGTAGCCGGT
>JAOUEG010000053.1 GCA_029858845.1 Chloroflexota bacterium
CCTCGATGGCATCGTCGATCTCGTGACCGAGGACTTCGAGGTGCCTGCCCCGGGTGAACCCTGGAGGGCGGCGATCCGGCGCAGTGCGATCTCCGCCCGGGCGGCTCTCCTGGCCCACCCGTGGGCGAGCAGCCTCATCGAGTCGCGCAGCAGCGCCGGCCCGGCGCGGATGCGCTACCTCGACTCGGTCGTCGGCGCGCTGTCCGCGGCGGGATTCCCGATGCCGATCGTCGCGCAGGCGGTCATGGCCCTTGACAGCCACACCTACGGATTCGTCCTCCAGGAACTCGCCTGGCCGTTCGACCCGGAGAGCGCACCGGACGCAGCCGGTGCATTCGCGGAGGGTCTCCAACCGGGCGCATACCGGAACCTGGCGGCCATGGCGGAGTTCGTGGCGGCGTCGCCCGGCGGTACCGTCGCCGACTTCACCTTCGGACTGGATCTCATCCTCGACGGTCTCGGGCGCCTGCTACGCGAAGCGGACGCCGACTAGCCGCGCAGGTCTGCGACCAGCGCGAACCGGACCATGACGAGCGCGAGCGCGAGCCGACCCATCCGCGATCGGTGGTAGCCAGCGATGGGTCGCCGGTTCGCCCCGCGGGCGCCACCGCTCGCCAGCGCGCCCCGTCATCATCTGCTGGCAGCGTGCACCGAAGCGCCGGGCGGTCGCTCATGGAGGTCCCGGCCTGGTTCCGCATCGAGCTGCTGCCGGATCCGTCCGGCGATCGCCTCCTCGACGACCGTGTCCGGGTCGCGTAGTCCGCCAAGGCTCGCCTTGACGCCCACCAGACCGGCATACAGCGGTGGGCACGTCGGGCACGTCTCGAGATGTGCCTCCACGACAGATCGCGTGCCCGCGTCGAGCTCGCCGTCGAGGTACGCCGATACGTGCCGGCGGGCACGCCAGCAGCGCAGTGGCTGGGCGAGGCTCGCGAGGCGTCGCTCATCTCCCTCGGCAAGGGCGCTGACCAGCATCATCCGTCCCCTTCGCAGCCGCTGCTTCGTTGCCGGCAATCCGGCATCCATCGCGCGGCCGATCTCCGCGGCGGTCCACCCGACGACATCGTGGAGGACGACCGGCACCCGGTAGATGACCGGGAGGCGGGCCAGCGCATCCTCGAGCTCGTCGCGGAGCTCCGCTCGCTCGAGCACCCGCTCGGGCGCGACGGAGTAGTGGTCGTCGCGCCAGTCCGCCTCGACGGCGTCGATGTCGAGTTCCTCGCGATGGACGCGCGACCGGTCGATGACCCGGTTGACCAGGCTTCGTCGGAGCCAGGCGGATAGCGCCGCCGCGTCGCGGAGTTGGTCGCGCCGCCGCCAGGCGCCGACAATCGTCTCCTGGGCGCAGTCCTCGGCCTGGTCCGCGTCACGGACCAGTCGAGTAGCGAGCCGGACGAGCTTGGGCAGCTCCGCCACCAACTGATCGGCGAACGCGTCGGTGGCGGAGCCGTACCCTGGCGTCGGGGCGGTCGTATCCTCGTCCATCGTCAGGGCGGCCGGCCTTGCGTTCAGTCGGTGGCCCGCCTGGTGCTCACGTGGAACAGCGCGTACAGCGGGCAGAAGCCAACGATACCCGTTACGAGCAGGATGGCCGCGACGAGCCACGCGGCGTAGGCGATCGGCGCGGTCACCAGGCCCGCGATCGCAAGGCCAGCGAGACCAAGCCCCGCCACGATCCTGACGAAACGGTCGAGAGGTGATTCGTTGATGGTCAGCTTCATGGCTGGGTCCTCCTGGCGGCGGGCCGCTGCCCGCTTCTACTCGATGGACGAGACGACTCCATGAATCGATACATCGGGCCGGCATGTATCCCTGGGCCCGCACGGCACGTCAACGGAGTGAACGACGCGGCACGATGTTCGGGTCGACACACGGAGGTCACGAGCGTGCAGACAGCACCGCTCACACGCCCGATGCTCACGACCCGCGCGCTCCGGCGCTGGGTGCCCCCACTCGTCCGCTCCGTCCCCGCACTCGTGTCCGCGTACCTCCTGCCGGGTCGTGTCCCGCCGCCCATCCGCGAAGCGTCGATGCTGGGCGTGACCTCGGTCAATCGGTGCGAGGCGTGCGAGGCCTTCCACAGCCGTTGGGCCAGCGGCGTGGGGCTTCGGGTGGAGGCCATGTCGGCCGAGGAGGCGGCGGCCTACGACTTCGGGCAGCGGGTTGCGACGGCTGGACCGGAGGAACCGCAGCCTCCGATGCAGCTCCGTGCCCGACACCGGCGGGAGCTGCTCGCGGTGTCGATCCTGATGGAGCTGGCCAACCTCTCGGGCAACCGGTTCCTCGCCCCTCGCGCCGAGGGAGGCAACCTGCAGGTGGGCGACGTCCGCACGGCCCGCCTGCTCGATGCCGTCATGCGGGCAGCCGACCGCGCGGGGCTCCGCCGTGCCCGCTCGCGCGTGGCCGGGCGAGCCCGCGGTGACACGCTGGAGATCGGGATCGGGACGGGATCGAACCTCGAGGTCTACCCCGCGGGCGCGGTCGTCCATGGTGTCGATGTCAGCGCCCCGGCGCTCTCGGTCGCGGCCGAACGCGCGGACCGTGCCGGGCGCAGGGTGGTCCTGGTCGAGGGGGATGCCGCGGCTCTGCCCTTCACGGACGGGTCATTCGACACGGTCGTCGCGACCTTCGTTCTGTGCTCGGTCGGCGACGTCGAGCGCAGCCTTCGGGAGGCCCGCCGCGTGCTGCGACCCGGCGGCACGATCCGGCTGCTCGAGCACGCCCGCTCACGATACCGCCCGGTGGGCCTGGTCCAGGAGCGATCGGCGCCGGCTTGGGCGCGCCTGAGCGGCGGCTGCCGCCTCGACCACGATGTGCGGCGCGCCGTCCGGGACGTCGGCCTCACCGTGATCGAGGAACGGACCCGGATCGGCGGGCTCCTCGTGGAGATCGTGGCGGCCTGATGGCGAGCCCGAGTGCGAGGTCGTTCATCGCGACCCGCAGGCCACGCCCTCGCGTGATGTGGCGACGGTCCCGGCGACGTGGTGCATCCCGTCGCGGTCACGGAACGCGGAACTCGATCGAGACGCGACGGGCGCTGCCGCCTCCACCGTCCGATCGAAGCGGGACTCCGGCACGATGATCGCCATCGCCAGGATCCGCACCGACAATCCCTCGGGGACGTCGAACAGCCTAGGGGACGCTCGTCGGGCGATACGAGGATGAGTTGCCTGACCACCGTGTCGCCGGCGATCAGACGAACCTTGAACGGCGCGCGGTTACGCGGCCGTCGATGCCTTGCACTACCTCGATCTCGGCCCCGCTCCAACGGGGCTCCCGAGGTCGTCGCGTAGAGGAGAGGGACCTCCTCCTGGGGGACGCTCAGGTACGGCTGCGCCCCTTCACCGGCGACTCGGGCCTCGAGAAGCCGGTCAGGAGGCCGTCGGCTGCGCTCGACGGCTCGACGGTCGCCGTCGGCACCAGCGTGGGCGACGGCTTGGAGTCTGGGGGCTGTGAGCGTCCCCATACCTGGATCGGCACGCGCGTGGTGTCATACGAGGAGTCGTAGGAGACGATGCCATCGATGTCAGCCACGACCACCGTCGGCGCATCCGGATCCGTCGGGGCGGCGACCACCACCGTCCGTTCGACGGTCGCTTCGTCGCAGCACCCATTCGGATACGTCCACGCCACGTACAGGAGGTACGCGCCGTCAGGCGACCAGGTGACCCGCCAGGGGTACAGATTCAGGTTCGAACCTTCGGCGGTCGCCCGTTCGAACGGCATGACGACCTCGCCGGCCAGCCCGGTCTGCTCGGATCGGTCATCCGGCGTCACCAGGACGACCTCGTGCCGCTCGCCGCTGCACGGATTCCCTGGGCACCTCTGGTAGGCGATCGTCTCGCCGTCCGGTGACCAGACCGGTCCGATGCCATGGATCGCCCCGTACTGTTCGGTCAGGACCTCCTGCCGGCCGGTCTCGAGATCGATGGTGCGAAGTTCAAGCGATGAGTCGCCATCGCCGACCAGCCCGGCCCAAGCCAGGCGCATGCCATCGGGTGACCACGTCACGTTCACCGCGCCACGGGTTTCGTCGAGCGAGCGCATGGCTCCGGAGCCTGGCTCGTAGAGGTGGATCCGTCCGTCAAGCAGCATGTTGCCCGGCGTGCGGTCGCGGTTGCCGCTGGCGATGGCCAGGAGGCTGCCATCCGGCGACCAGTCGATGTCGGTTGCCAACAGGTCCGGCAGGACGGTGATGCCTCGGTCCGCGGCCGTCACGACCCAAACCTCGCTGCCCGCCGCCGATGTCTCTGGATTGGTGGGCGAGGTGCGCGGAACGCCGAACGCCAGCCGGTCACCGTCGGGCGACCAGACGGCGCAGGGCGGCGGCAGCCCGTCGCCGACGTCGACGGTGAGCCGATCGGCGACGGTTCCGTCGTCGGCCACGTCGGCGATGACGAGGGATCTGCGAGCACCTTCCGCGCTTCCGTAGGCCAGGCTGCGGCCATCCGGCGAGAAGGCGGGGCACACCTGGTCGACGCCGTCCGTGTCGGTGCCGATGACGCGCCGGGCCGGTTCGTCGAGCGCGGCGAACCAGATGTCATTGTCCTCATCCGGGCCGCCCGGAGACGGCTGCCCCACGGTGAACGCGATCCAGCCGTTGGTGGCCGCAGGTGAGATGTTGAGCAATGACGGGGCAAGCAGACGAGCCCCGACCAGCAGCGCTCCGCCGAGCATGGCCGCGAGCAACCCGAGGGACACCGCCAAGGTCAGCGCCCTCCGATCGAACGACAAGCCGAACCACCGCACCGTCGACGTCGAGCCGGACCGGCGTGTATGCCCGACGGCCACGGCATGGGCCACGGCGGCCGAATCGACCGGCCGAACGCCCGCCAGGGCAAAGCGCCGCACGCGCTCCTCGAAGCGCCGCTCGAACTCCGTCATCTCATCCATCACCAAGCTCCGATCGCAGGCGGGCGAGCAGTCGGGCCAGTCGGGCACGCGTGCCGGACGGGCTCATGCCTATCGCGCGCGCCAGCTCCGTCGAATCGAAGCCGGCGACGTAGCGCAGCGCGATGAGCTCACGGTCCTCAGGCTTCAGCCGCGCCAGCGCGTTGTGAAGGTCGATGTCGCCGGCGCGAGAGGCGGGATCCGGCGTCGTCGCGGTCGGATCCATCGCGACCGAGATCTCGAGCACCCGTCCACGGCGTCGGCGACGGGACAGCTGCCGGGCCTCATTGACGGCGATCGAGATGAGCCACGGCCGAAGGCGCTCGGGTTCGCGGATCGTGGCCAGCTTGCGCCACGCGATCGGCCAGGCCGACTGGACGGCTTCCGCGGTGAGCTCTGGGTCTCCGCCGGTGACGACGAAACAGACGCTGCTCATGTCGGCGTGGTGGGCGTCGACGATGCGCGCGAAGGCGGCCTCGTCACCGCCCGCGGCCAGGCGCATCAGCCCCGCCGAATTCTCGTCCGCGCTGCTGGTCATGGTCACCATCGCCCGATAGATGCACGGGACGCCCGAAGTGATTCATCGAGCGGCAGCTTGGCGAGATGATGACCGTCGCGACGTATCCGAGCACGCCGTTCGAGCCGGGCGCTTCCATGAGCGGGAGGGCGCGGTGGTCCGATGCGAACCGCCGCATACCCGTCGTACGATGGCGGCCGAGAGGGAGGAAGCCATGGCCGATCCGGTGGGCGACATCATCGGGGACTATCGGGCGTTCGCCGCGCAGCAGCGCGACCGCCTGCTCGCGCGGGGTATCGACATCCGCCCGTACCCGCTCAGCCACCTCGCCGTCCGCGTGCCGGAGTGGGACCTGTACGTCCACCAGCGCACCCTTCTCGAGCGCCATGCGAGGGCGAACCGCGAGGCCGTCTGGAACGGGCGCCCCATCTCCCTGATCATGCTCGCCGAGCCGCTCGAGGTCCTCGACGGGACTCCGGTCTCGCGCATCGAGCTGATCCCGCCCGTTCACCAGCGCGTCTACCGGATGGGCCTCGAGCACCTGGGCGTCGTCGTCGGTGACGAGTTCGACGAGTTCTCGCGAGCGCATCGAGCGGCCCTGACCGGGCAGCAGTTCCAAAGCGCCGACGTCGAGCCGGTCTACGTGCTGTTCGAGGACTTCACCCACGTGAAGTTCTACCGGCGTTCCTTCTTCGACGTCATCGAGGACGAGGAAGGGCGCTTCGAGGGTTTCGTTCACGTCGACGACTGGGTCCCGCAGCAACTCGTGACCGCGACCGGCCCGAACCCTCTTCCGCGCTGAACGACGCCGTTTCGCTCGTCGCCGACGGGCGGCGGCGGGTCGGGTCGTGACCCTCCGGTGGGCCGGGGTCGGGCGGCCCTGGGAAGTGCGTACCCTGTCGTGATGCGACTCTGAGGCGGCGGCGCTGCGGTACGAGCCGAGAGGGTAGCCATCCGGAGCGCCGCTCCGGGCGTCGGGGCGCGGTCGGAGCCGAGGCGATCCTTCTCGGATACGCCGCATCACGTGCGGTGGCGTGATCGGGCGTCACGCCCGGCGGCGGAGCGTCAGATAGGCGATACCGAGGCCGCCGGCGCACCACGCCGCAAGCATCAGGAAGGGGCTCGCTGAGATCGGGAAGCTGCCGCCGGCCAGGGTCCCCCGGATCACCTCGCCCATCGCCTCGATCGGCAGAACCTCGTGGATCGACTGGAGCCAGCCCGGCAGTCGCTCCGATGGGAAGTTGAGTGGCGAGAAGAGCATCACGAAGACCACCATGACCTGGGTCAGCAGGACGGCGATCATCGGCGGCAGGACGCAGGCCATCGCGTAGCCGACCGCGGTCGAGGTGAGCGCCACGAGGAGGAAGGCCGGGACCACGAGGAGGCTCACCTCGAAGGCAAGGTCGAAGCGGGCGGCCCCCACCCAGAGGGCGAAGACCAGCCCCGGCAGGACGATCACCAGCCAGACGCTCAGGTCCGCCAGGAGGAAGACCATCCGCGGGACCGGCAGGGTGCGCATGTACTCGAGCGAGCCCTGCGTCCGCGCCTGCGAGACGACCTGAGGAACGGCCACCAGGCCCATCGTGATGAGGGTGATCGCCGGGGCGCCGGTCGCCAGGAAGAGCATGGTCTGCCGGTCGAGCGCCGGGAACAGCAGCGGGTAGCCGGCCACGATCCCGAGCGCGAACAGTGCCTGGACGACGATCGCCAGCGGGACGAATCCCTTGAGTCGGAGGATCTGCCAGTGGACCAGGAGTCGGTAGCTACGCAGCGCGGTCATCGCGCACCTCCCGGATGGAGTGAGCGGCGGGACCGCCGACAAGCTGAACGTAGACATCCTCGAGGGTTGCCGGCGTCAGGGAGAACTCCTCGATGACCCCGGATCGGCGGAGCTGCTCCGCCCAGGCGACGGCCGGTCCCGCCGCAGCGGCCGGGATCGTCGCCACCGCCCGCGACCCGTTCGGTCGGTACCGCGCGACGAAGGCAGCCGGCGACGGCGGCGGGAACCCCGGCTCGAGGACGAGCTCGAGGTGGAGATCCGCCGCCAGGCCGGTCTTCAGTTCGGCGGGCGTTCCCTCGGCGATGAGGCGACCCTCGGTGAGGATCGCCAGGCGATCGACCGAGCGCTCCGCCTCGAGGACGTTGTGGGTGACGAGCAGGACGGCAGCCCCCTCGCCGGCGAGCTGGCGGACCTCCGCCCAGAGGAGGCGGCGCCGGACCGGGTCCACGTCGTTGGTGGGCTCATCGAGGACGACGACGAGGCCGGGGCTGACCGCGGCCATCGCGAACGAGACGAGCCGCTTCACGCCGCCCGACAGACGCGCGCCGTCCGTGTCGAGCCACTGCCCCAGGTCCAATGCGGCCACGAGCCGGTCGCGTCGCATCCTGACGTCGGCGGCCCGGCCGCCGCGCAGCCGGCCCACCAGCTCGATCGCCTGCCGGGGCGTCAGCCCGTCGATCGGGAGCTGGGCCTGCGGTTGGAGGGAGCAGGCCTGGCGGGCGAACGACGGATCGGCGACCGCGTCGCGCCCTGCGACCCGGATCGTGCCGGCGTCCGGTCGGATCAGACCCACGACCTGATTGACCAGCGTGGTCTTGCCCGCCCCGTTGTGGCCGAGGAGACCGTAGACCTGGCCGGCATCGACCGACAGACTGACGTCTGCATTGGCCCGCGTCCCGGGTCCCCGGCGCAGCGGCGACCGATAGGTCTTCGTGATGCGTTCGATCTCCAGCAGCATCGCGTGTCTCCGATTCGACCGAGGCGTTCGCTCGAACCCGTACTCGGTGGTATGTTGATACTACCAGGTATGTCAATACCACTCGGTAGCCTAGTACCGCGTGGTATCATCCAGCCATGGCACTGCCCGACCGCTCGACGACTGACCGTACGGATCCACCCAGGCGGCGACTCTCGCGCGCGGAGCAGCGAGAGCTGACCCGGGAGCGGCTCCTGGACGCTGCTGCGGACGTCTTCAACCGACTCGGCTATCACGGAGCCTCGCTGGACGCCGTGGCCGAGGCCGCCGGCTATACCAAGGGCGCGGTCTACTCCAACTTCGCCACCAAGGGGGACCTGTTCCTGGCGCTCCTCCAGCGGTACGCCGTCAGCCGGGCGAGGGTGCAGGGCGAGGCGATCATGGCGCTCCCCTTCGACAAGCTGGGCGAATACGCCAGCCGAGCCCTGGCGGACCAGGCGCGCGCCCAGGAGGGCTGGGACCTCCTCCAGATCGAGTTCTGGCTGGCCGCCATGCGGGATCCGGTCCTCCGCGAGACCTTGGCAGGCGGTTCAGCCGAGGTGTGGGACGAACTGGGCGAGCAGATCGATCGCAAGTTCGCCGAGGCGGGCCGGCCAATCCCCTTCACCGGGATGGAATTCGCCAAGCTGATCAACGCTCTCGGGACCGGCCTGTTGATCAACCTCTACATCGACCCTGACTTCATCGAGCCGGAGCTCTTCGAGCGCGCGACCCGGGTCCTGCTGGGCCTCCCAGCCGAGCGCGGCTCCGCCGACTGACGCTCCCAAGGCGCCCGCGTCCGCTGGGTCCGACCAGCGCCCGCAGATCCGGTCTTGGCCGTCCATCGTGCTCTCGAGATCCCCGCGGCTCGGGGGCTCGGGGCCTCAGGTCACGGCGTAGATGCGCCTGAGGCCGGACAGCCCTCTGAGCTCGTGTTCGCCCCGGTCCTCGAAGGTGATCCCGGCATCGGCAGCCAGACCGGCCGTCACCGCGGAGATCAGGATCTCGCCGGCGCCGGCGAGGCCCAGGGTGCGCGATGCCTCGTGGATCGCCACGCCCCGGATGTCCGACCCGGCGCGCTCGATCTCGCCGGTGTGCAGAGACGCGCGGATCGCCAGCCCGAGGTCGGCGGCACCGCTTCGTAGGGCGACCGCGCAGTGGACCGCGCGGGCGGCACCGTCGAACGTGGCCAGGACGCCGTCCCCGGTCATCTTGACCTCGCGCCCCCGGAACCGCTCCAGCACCTCCCGCGTACGGCTCTCGTAGGTGGCCATCGAATCCGCCCACGCCCGATCGCCGAGCCGCAGAGCGGTCCCGGTGGAATCAACGATGTCCGTGAACAGCACCGTCGCGAGGATGCGCTCGGAGAGCGACTCGAGGGGTGCAAGCCAGCCTCGTGCCCCAGTCCACGCGATCGTCTCGAGCGGCTCCTCGCCGATGACCCAGGCGTCGTGACCGGGCGGGATGTCCATGAGA
>JAOUEG010000424.1 GCA_029858845.1 Chloroflexota bacterium
GCGATGCCGGAGAGCACGCCGAACGGGACTCGCATCGGACGGTACGGGAGCGATCCGTCGGTCGGACGACCGCGCTCGATAGCGGCAGCTGTTCGCGCCCAGAGATCCCGGGGAGGCTCGGGTGGCGGTTCGCTCAGGGCACGAAGCGCCTGACGGTCGAGTTCGTAGGAAGCCGCCACTCCCGCGCAATCCTCGCAGCCCGCCAGGTGCGCGTCCAGCCACGCCGACTCGGACAGGCCGAGCGGCCCATCCATCCGCTCCGCTGCTCGGGATCGGGCCCGGGCGTGCGGCGAGGACCACTGATCGGGGCCGCGGCGGAATCGCCCGAGGCGACTCATCGGTCGGCCCCCGCAGCGTGCGTCGCATCCTTGGCTGCTTCGGCCTCCGCCTCTGCCGCCCGCTCGGCAGTGAGAGCCTGCCGGAGGCTCTCGCGGGCACGGGTCAGTAGTGCGCGCGCCGCGACGTGGCTGACGCCCATCGCGGCGGCCAGCTCCAGGCCCGTCAAGTCATGGAGCTCCGCCAGCAGCAACGCCGCCCGTTGCCGCTCGGGGATCCGAGCGAGGGCACGCTGCATCTCGCCGGACATCCGGCGCTCCATCACGAGGTGCTCGGTTGAAGGGGCGGCACCTCGCGACTCGCCAGTCCACGGGATGAACCGGACGATCTTGCGACGTCTGATCTCGTCGAGAGCGACGCGATGCGCGATCTGATAGAGCCACGCTCGCGCGTTCTCCGGCTTCTCCAGGGTGTCGTAGTTCTTGTAGGCCTTGACGAAAGTGTCCTGGGTCATGTCCGCCGCGACCTCTGGGTCACGCATCATCCGCAGGAGGTACGCGTAGATCTCACCGTGATGCTTCGCGAACAGCGCCTCGACGAAGACGGCGGCCTCCTCGCGATCCCAAGCTCCGCTCACGACGCGACGTCCGCCTTGGACGGCCCAAGGGCCGAGCGGCAGTTCGCGAATGACGGCGGGTGATCGATCGATGGCCACGGGTTCTCCGCATGGGTTCCAACATCGCGGGGCGTGAGCCGACGGCGTCGCACGCTCGCTGGCCTAGGGACGAGGCGCATCTCGCCGATGTGACGCTCGGTCGCGCAGGCCACGCCGCGCATCAACCCGTCCCCACCGCGTCGGGAGCCGCCCGACCCAGGAGCTCCTCCACGGCGTCCTCGGGCGAGACGGGGTTGACCGGGAGGCCGGTCCCCAGTTCCAGACCGGCGATCTCGCGCAGTCGAGGATGGATCTCCCAGTGCCAGTGATAGGTGCCGTCGACCTGCTCGCGCAGTGGCGCCGTGTGCAGGACGAGGTTGTACGGTGGGCCGTCCAGGGCAGTCGCGAGCATCCCCAGGACCTGGCGGAGCGCCTCTGCCGTCGCCCGGATGGCCGGCCCATCGGCCTTGGAGAAGTCGGCCTCGTGCCGCCGTGGGACGATCCAGATCTCGAACGGCGATCGAGAGGCATAGGGCGCGAATGCCACGCTGTCGGCATCCTCCCAGACCAGGCGCTCCTGGTGCACGGTCTCGTCGCGCACAAGGCGACAGAACGGGCACTCCCCTTCCCGGATGACGAACCGCGCGGCTCCCCCCAGTTCCTCCGCGATGCGGTGTGGGATCTGGGGCAGGTCATACAGGTCCAGGCACAGGTGATTGGTGCGGGCCCCGGCCTGGACACCCCAATTCTGGACGACCGTGAGATAGGAGGTCTGGCCCGTCGCGATCGCCGCCGCGAGCGCGTCCCGTGCTCCACTGATGAGTGCCATGATGAGGTCCGTCCCGACGGCATGGAGCGGTCGATGCTCATGCGGGGGGGCAACGACCGTTCTCCAGCTGCCGGTGGCGCGCGCCTGTGCAAGGGACACCTGGGCGATCCCGAGCTCCCGGTCGAGGGCACGAGCCTCGCCCTCCGTCCCCACGACGTGGAAGGCGTAGTCCTTCAGCATCCGCGTGCGCACGCCGTCACCAGAGGGAGTCGTGCAGTTCGTGCAGCCCCATACGCGATCGTCCACCTCCACGGCCGCTCGCGCGAACCGATCCCGGTGGAATGCCCGATCGACGATCGTCGCGACCCACCAGCCGGTGATCGGGTCCTTGCGCAGCTCGAACAGGCCGGCCGTCATCCGGGTCGAGCCTCGATCTCGAGCGAGGCGTCCAGGGCTTCGGCGAAAGCACGAGCGAAGAGCCAGGCCGCCCCTTCCACTGACGACGTCGACGGTCGCGCATCCAGGTCGCCACGCTCCAGCGCGATCGACGTGGAGATCGCGCCGGGAATCCCGCAGGGATCGATGAGGTCGAATTCCGCGACATCAGTCGTGATGTTGAGTGCGATGCCGTGATA
>JAOUEG010000423.1 GCA_029858845.1 Chloroflexota bacterium
CGCAAGGACGTCGGACGGAGCAACGTGCTGTACGTCCACGTCACGCTTCTGCCCGCACTGGCCGCGACCGGCGAGCTCAAGACGAAGCCCACGCAGCACTCGGTCAAGGAGCTGCGCGGCATCGGCATCCAGCCGGACGTGATCGTCCTTCGCTCGGACCACCCCGTGCCGGATGAGATCCGCGAGAAGATCGCGTTGTTCACGGACGTCGCCACCGAGGCCGTCATCCCGGCCGAGACCGCGGACACGATCTACGAAGTACCGTTGATGTTCGAGGAAGCCGGTCTCGGTCGCCTGGTCGTCCGCGAGCTGTCCCTCGGCGATCCCGACGTGGCGCCGGACCTCACCGGCTGGCGCGCGCTCGTGGAGCGCATCAAGGCGCCCAAGCCGATCCTGGAGGTCGGGCTCGTCGGCAAGTACATCGAGCTGCCGGATGCCTACCTGAGCGTCACCGAGGCGCTTCGACATGCGGCCTGGGCACACGGCGTGGACGCCAAGGTGCGCTGGGTCGATTCCGAGGCCCTCACCGCGGAGAACGTCGGCGAGCGCCTGGCCGGGGTCGCCGGCGTCCTCGTCCCGGGCGGCTTCGGCCATCGCGGGATCGAAGGCAAGGTCCTGGCGGCCCACCACGCCCGCGATCAGCGCATCCCGTATCTCGGTCTGTGTCTCGGCCTGCAGTGCGCCGTCATCGAGTTCGCCCGCGAGGTGATCGGCAGCGGCGACGCGAATTCG
Source organism: Chloroflexota bacterium (assembly GCA_029858845.1). Lineage (GTDB taxonomy): Bacteria > Chloroflexota > Limnocylindria > Limnocylindrales > CSP1-4 > SPCO01. The sequence continues at coordinate 733 of JAOUEG010000423.1, forward strand.
ACCGAGTTCGACATGTTCACCGAGCACCCGGTCATCGACTTCATGCCGGACCAACGCGACATGGAGGACAAGGGCGGCACGATGCGCCTCGGCCTCTATCCGGCCAAGCTGACACCCGGATCCAAGGCGGCCGCCGTCTACGGCCACGAGGTCATCTACGAGCGCCATCGCCATCGGTTCGAGGTCAACAACCGGTACCGCCAGACCCTCGAGGCGGCCGGCATGATCCTGTCCGGTCAGTCGCCCGATGGCCGTCTCGTGGAGATCGTGGAGCTGGCCGATCACCCCTGGTTCGTGGCCAGCCAGTTCCACCCGGAGTTCAAGAGCCGCCCAGAGCGACCGCATCCGCTGTTCGACGGCTTCGTGGCAGCGTCGATCGCCGTCGCGGACGGCCGCGAGCCGGAGCTGCGCCCGCGTAGCGAGGCCCCCGGAGTCCCCGTCATGGCGTCGCAGACGGTTCTCACGGACGACGACGACGTCATCGAGTCCGTCTCGAGCACCTGAGCCCGGGCGCGAGCTGGGCACCCGACCGGACGGATCGGCCACGTCGGGCCACGGCACCTCGAACTCGGTACGCATCCCACCCCGTCGTGGGACTCGAGGGCTGACCGGCGACTACCGGTAGAATCACCCGACGTCCCCGTCCGCACCGGAGCCAGCACCCCATGAAGATCTTTCTCGACACCGCCGACATCGACGAGATCCGGCAGGCTGCCCGGTGGGGCGTCCTGGACGGCGTGACGACCAATCCGTCGCTCTACGCCAAGGTGGGCGGGTCATACGACGACATCCTGCGCGAGGTCTGCACGATCACGTCCGGACCGGTCAGTGCCGAAGTCGTCGCCGACGATGTCGAGGGGATGCTCGCCGAGGGACGCCACTACGCGAAGATCGCCCCGAACATCGTCGTCAAGGTGGCGATGAGCGAGAACGGCCTCGAGGCGATCAGCCGTCTTGCCGACGAGGGCATCAGGACCAACTGCACGCTCCTGTTCACCGCCAACCAGGGCCTCCTTGCCGCCAAGGCCGGCGCGAGCCTGCTGTCGCCATTCGTGGGGCGCCTGGACGACATCAACCAGGACGGGATGATCGTGATCCGCGACCTTGCCGAGATCGTGGCGATCCACGGCCTGGAGGCCGAGGTATTGGCGGCCTCGATCCGCAATCCCCTGCACATGACCCAGGCCGCTCTGGCCGGGGCCCACATCGCCACGACGCCATTCAAGGTCCTCCAGCAGATGATCCATCACCCGTTGACGGACAAGGGCATCGCGCAGTTCAAGAAGGATTGGGCGGCAGCCAACGAGGCGGCCGCCGCCAAGGGCTGACGCTCAGGCGGTCACCCTGGCAGGCGCGGTCGCGCCGATGGATCTGTAACCGACGGACGGCAGGTACGCTCCGTTCGGCTCCTGGTAGACGCCGATCGTCGTCACGTTCATGACGAAGAAGACCCGCAGCCCGTGGGCGAGACACCACCGGAACAGGTCGGTGTCCTCCAGCGGGACGATGAAAGCCGGTCGACCCAAGGCGTCGGCGGCGCCGATGAGCGCCTGAGATCGTCGTTGGTCTCGGCGACGGAGTGGTTGGAATACGAGATCCCCGT
>JAOUEG010000425.1 GCA_029858845.1 Chloroflexota bacterium
CTCGGCCAGACCGCGAGCAGCGCGATCGAGAGCGCCATCCTGCTGCCCGAGGTGATCGCGTCATGAGCCAGCCGGCGAGCCAGCCCCCCATCACGAACCCGGTCCTGCTCAACCCTCCGGCCCGACCTAGCCGTCCACCGGAGGCTCCGCCCACGGCGGCGCCGAAGATGGTCCAGGCGACCATCGACGGCAAGCCCGTCGAGGCCCCTGCGGGCTCGACGATCCTTGACGCGTGTCGGGCGCAAGGGATCGATACGCCGACGCTGTGCTTCAACGAAACGCTCGAGCCGGTCGGCGTCTGCCGCGCCTGCGTGGTCGAGGTCGAAGGCGCCCGGGCCCTGCTGCCGGCGTGTTCTCGGCGTATCGACGACGGCATGGCGGTCAAGACCGATTCCGAGCGCGTGCGCCTCTCGCGACGGGTCGTCCTCGAGCTGCTCGGGTCGTCGGTGGACATGGACCTGGCGGGTCCCGTCGTGCCCGACGGGTCGATCGCCGCCTACGCCGAGCGCTACGGCGCCGACTTCACCCGCTTCGGCCCACCTGCCGAGCCGGCCGAGGCCGGCGAGCGCGATGCCCATCAGGCGGGCCACCACCACCCCGCGGAGGGCGAGCCGACGGCGGCGACCGTCGCCCAACCGGTCAAGATCGACAACAACCTGTACATCCGCGACTACGCGAAGTGCATCCTCTGCTACAAGTGCGTCGAGGCGTGCGGGGAAGACGCCCAGAACACCTTTGCCATCGCCGTTGCCGGGCGTGGGTTCGATGCCCGCATCTCGACCGAGTGGAACGTCGGGCTCCCGGACTCGGCCTGTGTCTACTGCGGCAATTGCATCGGCGTCTGCCCCACCGGGGCCCTGATGTTCACGTCCGAGTTCGAGATGCGCCAGGCCGGCACGTGGGACGAGTCCGCGCAGGCCGTGACCGACACGATCTGCCCCTACTGCGGCGTCGGATGCACCCTGACACTCCACGCGCAGGACGACCGGATCGTGAAGGTGACGTCACCGTCCGACTCGACCGTGACCGAGGGCAACCTGTGCATCAAGGGCCGGTTCGGCTTCGAGTTCGTGAACAACCGGCCCGTGGTGGAACGCCGAGAGGGCTGACGGCCCGCGCTGGAGGGCCCGCCCTCCCATCGTCGCGTCGCTTCTCCCATCCCGCGCCGGGCTCGCGAAGGCCTTCGCGTCAGCCGGTCGCGTCAGCCACGGCCGATCGCCTGACGACGCTTCTCCATCAACCGCAGGATCAGCGGCGTGAAGATGAGCTGCATGGCGAGGTCCATCTTGCCGGCGGGGCAGACGAGCGTGTTCGCCCGCGACATGAATGAATCGTGGAGCATGGACAGCAGGTACGGGAAGTCGATCCCGTGGGGATCACGGAAGCGGATGACCAGGAAGCTTTCGTCCAAGGTCGGGATGTAGCGAGCGATGAACGGGTTGGACGTGTCGACCACCGGGACGCGTTGGATGTTGATGTCCGTCCGGGTGAACTGCGGGCAGATGTAGTTGACGTAGTCGGGCATGCGCCGAAGGATCGTGTCCGTGACGGCCTCGGTCGAGTACCCACGCGTGTCCTTGTCGCGCTGGATCTTCTGGATCCATTCGAGGTTGATCACGGGAACCACACCGACGAGCAGGCTCGGGTGCTGGGCGACGTTCGCCGTGTCCGTCACGACTCCGCCATGCAATCCCTCGTAGAACAGCAGGTCGGTGTCCTCGGGCAGGTCCTCCCAGGGCGTGAACGTGCCCGGCTCCTGGCCGTACGGGAGGCTCTCGGCCTCATCATGAAGGTACTTGCGGATCCGGCCGGCGCCGCTGGTCGAATAGTCTCGGAAGAGCGCTTCGAGCTCCTCGAACAGGTTCGAGGCCGGCCCGAAGTGGCTGAACTGGTGGTTGCCGCTGGCCGTTTCGCTCGCCATCCGCTCGGCCATCTGCGCGCGATCGTAGCGATGAAAAGCATCACCTTCCACGAACGCCGCGTTCACGTGCTCGCGGCGGAAGATCTGCGCAAAGACCCGTGAGACGGACGACGTGCCCGCTCCGGAGGATCCGGTCACGGCGACGATGGGGTGGAGCGTGGACATGTGCCCTCCTCAGGTCGTGTCCCGGAAGAGGCCGCGCGTACGGAACAGGGGCGCGTCGTACGGCCGCTCGTTGTGGTCTCGGTGATAGCGCTCGATCAGCTCCACCTCGCGGCTCGACCCGAAGATGAAGCCGGTCCGCTGATGGATGTCCTGCGGCCCGATGTCCAGCACGGGCCCGAAACCGGTGCTCGCCCGGCCACCCGCCTGCTCGACGAGGAAGCCGATCGGATTGGCCTCG
>JAOUEG010000426.1 GCA_029858845.1 Chloroflexota bacterium
GACGTACAGGTACCCGACGTGGTCGCCGTCGATCGCATCGTTCGCGGCCAGGAAATCGGGCGAAGCGGCCAGGCCGTTGTCGCCATCCGTGTCGACGGCGGCCTTGACCGAGGCCACATCACCCGCGAGGGCGACCTTGCCGTCGACGATCGCGAACGCTGCCTCCAGGCCGGGCATCCCGGGATCCGTGAACACCAGCAACTCGACCCCGGCATACGACTCGGCCGTTCCCTGGACGCCCGATCCGGACATCACGCCGTCGAACCACGTGCGCGCCAGCGCCTCGTCCTTGATGGACATCAGCAGGAGACCGCGTGCGGCACCGGCCATCGCCTCCGGTGTGGCCTGCGCCGCGACCTGGGGCACCGGGCCGACGGCGAAGGCCATCTCGCCGTCGAACCACGGCTTGATGTCAGCCGTGAAGGTCTGCTCCCCGTCGGTGGCATCGGAGACGAGCCGGTCGAGGACCTCATCGAGCTTGGTGTCCAGGGCCGCCTGGTCCGCGAACCCGGGGAACTTGCTCAGGAACTCGCCGATGGCGCGCTTCTGGTCGCCGGGCAGGTCGAGCCTGACTTCGCCGTACATGACGCTGTCCGCCGGCACATAGCCCGTCACCGTGGCACTCGGGGAGGCACCGGTCAGCATCAGCGTCGCGGCTGCGGAGCCTGCGACGACGAGGGTGACGATCGCGAGCGCGGCGAACCACCGCATCCGACCCGATGACCGGCGCGCGGGACCGCCCGAACCGACCGGCGCCGTGACGACCGGCGCGACGGTGCCGTGATCAGCCGACCCCGATGTTGCCCCCGAAGGCGGCGTCGGATTTGCCGTCGTTTCCTCCAGCGGGTCCCGGCCTGTTCCAGGGAGATCGGTCATGTCATGCCTCCTCGACGCTCAGCGTCGACTCACGAGGCTACCGAGCGCTCCGCGTCGGCCACCTCCGGCAAGCTGCTTCATGAGCTTCTGCATGTCGCCGAACTGCTTCACCAGCCGGTTGACGTCCGGCAAGGTGGTCCCGCTGCCGACGGCGATCCGCCGGCGGCGAGAGGCATTCAGAACGGTCGGATCACGGCGCTCCGCCGGGGTCATCGCCCTGATGATCGCCTCGGTGCGCTTCAGGTCGCCGCGGTCCACGGCAGCCTGCGCCTCATTGGCCATGCTGCCCATTCCCGGGATCATCCCCATGACCTGACCGATGGGGCCCATCTTCTGTACCTGCTGCAGCTGGTCCAGCATGTCCTCGAGCGTGAAGCTGGCCTTGCGCAGCTTCTCCTCCATCGTCGCGGCCTGCTTGGCGTCGAACGTCTCCTGGGCTCGTTCCACGAGCGTCAGGATGTCGCCCATCCCGAGGATCCGGCCGGCGAGGCGATCCGGGTGGAAGACCTCCAGCGCGTCCGTCTTCTCGCCGGTGCCGAGGAACTTCACGGGAACGCCGGTCACCGCGGAGATGCTCAATGCTGCGCCACCGCGGGCATCGCCGTCGATCTTGGTCAGGATCAGACCAGTGACCGGAACGGCTGCCACGAAGGCCTGGGCGACGCCGACCGCTTCCTGACCGGTCATGGCATCCACGACCAGGAGGGTCTCGACCGGTTTGACGACCGCATCGACCTCGGCGATCTCGGCCATGAGCGCCTCGTCGATGCTCAGCCGGCCGGCGGTGTCGAGGATCACCACGTCGCGCACTTGTCGGCGCGCCGCATCCACGCCCTGGCGGGCGATCTCGACGACCGTGGTTCCCTGCGGGGCGCGGTAGACCGGGATGTCCAGCTGCCGCCCGAGCGTCTCGAGCTGATCTGCGGCAGCCGGTCGATATGGATCAGCTGCCACGAGGAGGGGCCGGCGGCCCTGCTTGATGACATGTCGGGCAAGCTTGGCTGTGCTGGTGGTCTTGCCGGACCCCTGAAGGCCGACCATCGCGACGACGGCCGGATTGCCGGACAGATGGAAGACGCGGTCGCCGGTGCTGAGCAGCTCGACGAGCTCCTCATGGACGATCTTCACGACCTGCTGGCCGGCCGTCAGGCTCTGCAGGACGTCCGCGCCCACCGCGCGCTCCCGCACCCGCGTCACGAAGTCCTTGACGACCTTGAAGTTGACGTCGGCCTCAAGAAGAGCGAGCCGAACCTCGCGCATGGCCGCATCCACGTCGGCTTCGCTGACGCGGCCACGACCGGTCAGGCTGCCAAGCGTCTGGCGGAGGCGATCGCTGAGGGTATCGAACACGGTCCGACAGGGACTCCAGTACGTTGGGCGGACCAGGCGGACGTGGGTGCGATGCGCGGATGGGCGAATCGCGGCGACCGGTCTGGGTGGT
>JAOUEG010000428.1 GCA_029858845.1 Chloroflexota bacterium
CTCGCCCACCGTGCCCGACGCGTCCCCAGCCACCGCGCGCACCGCCTGCACCGGCCGCCCCTTGTCGTCCGTCGCCGTGTAGCCGTCCAGGCGCCCCGCCGCGAGCATCTCGTCGATCATCTGCTCGCGCACGTCCGGGTCCGTGGGCAGCCCGAGGCCGCGCCACTTGTGCGTGAAGTACCAGCGGCTGACGTAGGAGAGCTGCGTCTGCGCCTCGACGATCTGGTCCAGGAGGATCTGGCCGACCGGCGTCGGAGTCCCGGACTCGTCCAGCGCCCGGGTCGGCTCGGGGGACGTGCCGAGCGGCGGCAACTGTCCGAACCCCGACGGGAGCGACGACGCGGTGCCGTACGTGCGCCTGCGCCCCGTCGTGAACTCCGCCACGCCTTCGGCCAGGTCGATCCCGCCGAAGCTGCTGGCCCGCAGCTCGCGCGCCACGGCCTGCCCCGGCCAGGTCGCGAGGTAGACCTGCTTGCCCAGCGCGCCGACGGCCTGGACGGCGGGTACGAAGTCGTCGTCGCCCGAGAGCAGCACCGCCACGTCGTAGGCCCCCACCGCCGCGAGCTGGAGCATCTCGGCCACGAGGCGCGTGTCGACGCGCTTCTCGGTGTAGTACTCCTGCGGGGAACCGCACGAGCGGCAGGTGCTCGAGCGGCGCACGCGCGGCTCGCGCCGCACGAAGTAGCCGGTCTTCGTCTCCAGGCTGGCCAGGAACCCGGCGAGCGGCGAGTCGCCCGAGGCGTCGAGGATGCCGGTGTAGTAGTAGGCCCCCACGAAGCGCGCCAGTCGACCGCCTGCCGCGCGCGTGATCCAGGTCGCGAAGCGGCTCATGTCGATCTCCAGCGACTGGTCGAAGTCGCGGAGGGCCAGGTAGTAGTTGTTGCCGTCGATGAAGGTGGCGATGCGCATGGCGGGATAGGTAGCGGGGGATGCTTCTGCAACGAGGTACGAGCTGCGGCACGATCGTGAGGAGCGTGTCCCGCGATGCCATCAGAGCATGCGGTCTGACGGCGTCAACGCGACGGTGGTGCGGGTAACGAGCCTGCCATGCGCTTTCCCACCAGGATGTTGGCCGTCGGGTCACAGCCCCATCTGCGGGACAGCATCCCGAAACCGGAGGGGTCACCTTGACGGATCCGGGCTCGCCTCTTCCACTCGCCCTGGGTCGATTGGCCCATTCGGTTTCGTACCCCTTCTGTCGGAGTAGGAGATCTCAATGGAACGTTGCAAGTTCGCAAGACCGTCCGTTTCGATTATCGCCGCCGCGCTCACAGCGATCGCGCTGTCCGTGAACCACGCGCCGGGGGCCTCCGCCCAGTCCGCAAACTACAAGAAGCAGTTCTCGCTCGCTCGGTCGCCGGACGATGTGGAGTTCACGAAGCGCGGCGGGATCGCGGTGGTGCGGGCCTCCCAGCACTATCCCGATCAGATCATCGGCCCGCAACCGAGCGATGACTTGGTCGTCGTCGTGAATCCCACCAACGGAACTCGGATCCTGATCCAGCCCGCAAACAAGTGCGCCCCGTTCGCGCTGACACAGCCCGCCGGAGCAGCGGATCTCGTCGCGGCCAGCGAAGCGCGGGCCGTGCTGATCGGGCAGCGCCACTGGACTTCCGGCGCGATCGCCGGTCAATACACCTCCGTCAACGTGCTCGACCTCACGGATGCCTATGGCGTCAACGGACCCATCTGCATCAAGTCCTGGTCGAAGGCCGAGGCAGGATTCGTGAGTGACGTCGACATCACCCCTGACGGGCGGTTCTCCGTCGTGAACCACCGGGGGGCCATCAGCGTGTTCCGGATCGACGGTGCCACGGTCCCCGATCCGGTCGAGTTCGGGACATCCGGGGGCAATCCGACTCGACAGCGCAACTCCGTGGCCATGTCCCGAATCGAGACGCCAGGCGCCCCCGTCAAGTGTGTCGTCACCACGGTCCGGGATGTGGGCGGAACGCAGCGCATCTGGGCGTACGTGCTCGATCTCGCCGGGTCGGCTCCCATTCTGGACGCCGCGCTGGAGATCAACGCGTCGAACCCCAGCGAGAACAGCCCGGGCCATGACCTTCGGCTGACGCCGGACGAGACGATGGCGGTCGTCTCTGCCGACGGGGTGATCGCGCTGATCGATCTTACGGTCTCGCCGGCCGTGATCCGGGGCGAGTTGTCCGACCCCAACGCCGAGCGCAACTACGACAACCTCGCCGACTCGCTCATCTTGACCAACACGCAGGCCGTCGTGCTCTCTTCGGACCGAGGCAACCCCAGCGGTCAGTGGCAGGCGGATGTCTTCGACATCTCGTCGGGCCCT
>JAOUEG010000427.1 GCA_029858845.1 Chloroflexota bacterium
CCGCGATCTCGCCTCGATTCGCGACCAGGACCCGGCGGAAGGGCGACGCACCCGCACGCGGCCCGTCTTTGCGCAAAGACGGACTCGGCTCAGAGCGGGATGTTGCCATGCTTCTTCCTGGGGTTGGTATCGCGCTTGTCCTGCAGGACCTCGAGGGCGCGGATCAGGCGCGGTCGCGTCTCCGACGGCTTGATGACCTCATCGACGTAACCGCGAGCGGCGGCGATGTAGGGATTCGCGAACTCCTGCTCGTACTGTGCGACCAGGCGCTCTCGCTCCGCGACCGGATCCGCTGCCTTCTCGATCGCCTCCTTGAAGATGATGTTGACGGCTCCCCCGGCTCCCATCACGGCGATCTCCGCCGTCGGCCAGGCGAAGTTCATGTCCCCGCGGATGTGCTTGCTGCTCATGACGTCATAGGCACCGCCGTACGCCTTGCGCGTGATGACCGTGACCTTGGGCACGGTCGCCTCGCAATAGGCGTACAACAGCTTCGCGCCATGCTTGATGATCCCCCCGTGTTCCTGGCTGACGCCAGGCAGGAATCCCGGGACGTCGACGAACGTGACGATCGGGACGTTGAAGCAGTCGCAGGTCCGGACGAAACGCGCAGCCTTGATGGACGCGTCGATGTCAAGTGACCCGGCCAGGACCGACGGCTGCTGGGCCACGATGCCGACGCTCCGCCCGTCCAGCCTGGCGTAGCCGATGATGATGTTCGGCGCCCACGCGGGCTGGATCTCCATCAGCGCTCCATCGTCGACGACGCGACGGATGACGTCGTGCATGTCATACGGCCGCGATGGATCGTCGGGCACCACGGTGTCCAGGTCCGGATCCATCCGGTCGGCTGGATCCCGCGTCTCGATGCGCGCCGCATCCGACAGGTTGTTCTGGGGCAGGTGCGCCAGCAGACGCCGAACGGCAGCGAGTGCATCCGCTTCATCCTTCGCCGCGATGTGCGCGACGCCGCTCTTGGTCGTATGGGTCAGGGCGCCGCCGAGGAACTCCGAATCGACCTCCTCATGGGTGACGGCGCGGACGACGTTCGGGCCGGTCACGAACATGTAGCTCGTCTGTTCCACCATGATCGTGAAATCGGTCATCGCGGGCGAGTAGACGGCGCCACCGGCGCAGGGACCCATGATCACGGAGATCTGCGGGACGACGCCCGATGCCATCACGTTGCGCAGGAAGATGTCGGCGTATCCCCCAAGCGACGCCACTCCTTCCTGGATGCGGGCGCCGCCGGAATCATTGAGGCCGATGATCGGCGCACCCACCTTCATGGCCAAGTCCATCACCTTGCAGATCTTCTCGGCATAGGACTCGGACAGGGATCCGCCGAACACCGTGAAGTCCTGGCTGAAGACGAAGACCAGGCGCCCATCGATCGTGCCGTGTCCGGTCACGACCCCGTCGCCGAGGACACGCTGGTCCTCGAGGCCGAAGCCGGTGGAGCGATGCGTGACGAAGGCGTCCAGCTCGACGAACGAGCCTGGGTCGAGCAGCAGGTCCAGCCGTTCGCGCGCGGTCAGCTTCCCCCAGGCGTGCTGGCGCTCCACTCGAGCCGGACCACCACCTAGTAGCGATTCCTGGCGCATCCGCTCGAGTCGAGCGAGGCGCTCCTCATTCGTGGGCAAGCGGACGACCTCCGGCTGACGCGTCTTTGCGCAAGGACAGGACCCATGATAGTCGCCGCGGTGCGGGGTCTACGCCTCGATGCGTCAAGCGCGGGACGGCTGCCTGGGTGTCCGACGTGGGCGCAGAGGCACCCGTGGATATCCACAGAAATGGTGAACAACTCAGCCGACCTGTGGATAACCAATGTGCCGCGACAGCCCCGGCTGGAGTAGCATGACCGGCACTTCCGCCCGCACGCTCCCACCGGGCGTCGAGTCCGAAACCGATGATTCGAGGTGATACCACGGTGTCCAACGTGATCGCGATCGCCAACCAGAAGGGTGGGGTCGGCAAGACGACCACGGCGATCAATCTTGCGGGAGCGCTCGCCGAGGCGGACTACCGCGTGCTCTGTGTCGACATGGACCCGCAGGCGAACCTGACCGCCGGCCTGGGGATCAACCTGAACACGGTGGATCGCTCGATGGCCGACGTCCTGTCGGATGGCCGGGCAACGCTGCACGACGTGATCATCCAGACCGAGACGGTCGGGATCGACGTCGCGCCGGCACACATCGACCTCGCCTCGACCGAGGGGGAGTTGTTCACGGCCCTCGGGCGCGAGCAGATCCTGCGTGAGGCGATGGAGAACGAGATCGACGCCTACGACTATGTGATCATCGAC
>JAOUEG010000429.1 GCA_029858845.1 Chloroflexota bacterium
CATGGCCCGTCACCCGACCCGTAGTATGAAGGTGGCTTCATTCTGCTAATTATCATATGTTCATGTGCAAAGCAATTATATTGTCCGCGTTCTCGCAAGCCCAGAATCCCGGACTTGTCTGAAGGTCGCTTCATGCCGATCTCAGGCGAAATCGGCGAGGTCAAGAGTAAGATCGCAGTCCCCGTTCCACGGCGCGGCACTCGACGGTCAGGTTCACCACCAAGTGAGGTTCCACGATGCGGATTCGGGCTCCCGGCGTCTCGCTCTTCCCGGTCATCGGCACCCTGCTGGTACTGTCCTGCGGCGGCGACAAGCCAGAGCAGGCCCCTGCGGCCGCGGCCCCAGCCAGTGGTGAATTGACCGCCTTCCAGCTGGAGCACGGGATCGGTCCCGTCACCGAGCCGATCACCCTGGGCGCGTTGGACGACGAGGAGACGAAGGAGATGGCGGAGGAGGGCAAGAAGGCGTTCGAGGCGAAGTGCGCCGCCTGCCACAAGATGGAAGAGCGGTACGTTGGCCCAGCCCTGGGTGGGGTCACCGAACGCCGCTCTCCGGCCTACCTCGTCAACATGATCGTGAACCCTGACGGGATGTACAACAAGCACCCCGAGGCCAGGAAGCTCCTGGCCGAGTACATGACGCAGATGCCGAATCTGGGAGTGACTCAGGAAGAGGCACGCAAGATGGTCGAGTATCTCCGTACCCAACCCACCAGCACCGCCGGCAAGTGACCGGCGCGACTCAGAGGAGACGATTCATGACGCGCATGAAGTCATGGGCCCGCACCGGCCTGGCGGCGACGGCGATCGCCGCGACGGTGATCACGATCAGTTGCGGCAAGGCGAGCACGCCGGCCGGCGGCGCCGGCGACGCGGCCTCCCGGGTGTACGTTCCGCCCGGCCAGCACGACGAGTTCTACGCGTTCATGTCGGGCGGTTTCTCGGGCCAGATCGGGGTGTACGGGCTCCCCTCGGGGCGCCTGCTCCGGGTCATCCCGGTGTTTTCGCAGGACGCCGAGAAGGGCTACGGCTACAGCGAGCAGTCAAAGGCCCTGCTGATGACCAGCTACGGGTTCATCCCGTGGGATGACTCGCACCATCCGTCACTCTCGAAGACCGACGCATTGAATGACGGCCGCTGGATCTTCATCAACGGCAACAACACCCCTCGCATTGCACGCATCGACCTCGCGGACATGCACACCCACGAGATCATCGAAATCCCCAATGGCTCCGGCAACCACGCCTCACCCTTCGTCACCCAGAACACCGAATACGTGGTCTCAGCGACCCGGTTCAGTGTGCCGACGCCGCAGCGCGATGTGTCCATCAGCGAGTACAAGGATGCGTTCGACGGCCAGATCTCCTTCGTCTCGGTCGATTCGGCCACGGGGAAGATGTCGCTCGCGTTCCAGATCCACATGCCCGGGTTCGACTACGACCTGGCCCGTCCGGGCAAGGTGGCGTCGCACGGCTGGGCCTTCTTCACGATGTACAACAGCGAGCAGGCGCACACCCTGAAGGAGCGCAACGCCTCGCAAGCCGACAAGGACTACATCACCGCCATCAACTGGAAGCAGGCGGAGCAGTGCGTGAAGAATGGCAAGGCGAAGCCCGGCCCGGCGACATATGCTCACAACTGGGTGGATGACGCCGACATCGCGCGTCACGAGATGCTGAGCGGGACGAAGGTGCTGCAGCCGGTCGATTGCCCCGGCATGGCGTACTTCCTGCCGACCCCGAAGTCCCCCCACGGGGTGGACGTGGATCCGACCGGCGAGTACATCGTCGGTGGCGGCAAGCTCGCGACGGTGATCCCGGTCCACTCGTTTTCCAAGATGCTCAAGGCGATCGAGGACAAGGCGTTTGATGGCGAACTCAAGGGCATTCCGGTGCTCAAGTACGAAGCCACCATCGCCGGCGAAGTGGCGGATCCGGGCCTTGGCCCGCTGCACACGGAGTTCGACCAGAACGGGTTCGCCTACACCTCGATGTTCGTGAGCTCCGAGATCACCAAGTGGCGGGTCAAGGACCAGACGGTGGTGGACAAGATTCCGACTTACTACTCGATCGGCCACCTGCTGGTTCCCGGCGGCGACACCCGCCAGCCCGATGGCAAGTACGTCATCGCGCTCAACAAGATCACCAAGGACCGCTACCTGCCGACCGGCCCCGAGCTGACCCAGTCGGCCCAGCTGATCGACATCACTGGCGACAAGATGCAGATGCTGCTCGACTTCCCCACCATCGGCGAGCCGCACTACGCCCAGGCCATCCTGGCCTCCGCGATCAAGGACAAGCAG
>JAOUEG010000430.1 GCA_029858845.1 Chloroflexota bacterium
AATTGCATCGGCAGGCCACGGTCCGCGCCCGTCCGGAGCGGCATGATCCGCTCGACCCTGTCGGGTTCGAAGGCATCGGCCCACTCGCGGCGGTAGGCGTCAAGGAAGGCCGGCTGGACCGACCAGGCAAGGCCCAGGCGACGCATCCGCTCCAACCGCCCGGCGTCCATGTCGAGGTACCCGTGCTCGAGGCGATGTGGTCCCTCCACCGCCGGCCCAGCTCGCTCGAAGGCATCGAGCGCCCGGTCCACGGCTCGCGGACCTACCGCGTGCACCGCCACCTGCAGGCCCTGGGCGTTGGCGCGCGTCACGAGGTCGTCGAGCATGTCCGGCTCGATCCGGAACAGCCCACGGTTGTCGGGCTCGCCTCGATACGCCTCCTCGACGGCCGCGTTGCGGAAGATGCAGAAGCCGTCGACGCTGACCTTGACCCCAAGGATCCGCAGCCAGTCATCGCCCAGGCCGCGGCGGATGCCGAGCCGCACCAGCCAGTCAAGGGAGAGCGGGGATTCGTGGACCCGATAGAAGAACCGGACCCGGACGCCGAGCTCTCCCTCGGCGCGCAGGGCAGCGTGATCGTCGGCCTCCTCCGGGAGGCGGACCATCTCGTGGATCGTCGCGATCCCGACGGCGTGCAAGTCGCGATAGCCCGCCCGCAACGCCGCGCGGCGCTCGGCAGCGGTCGGAACCGGAACGACCGTGTCGGTCCGCGACTGGTCGAGCCGCAGCTTCGCCGTTTCGTGCAGCACGCCGGTAGGTTCACCGGTCGGATCGCGCTCGATCCGACCGCCGCTGGGATCCGTCGTGTCGCGATCGATACCGGCAGCCTCGAGGGCCCGGGAGTTGGCGGCGACGACATGCTTGCCGATGCCGCGAAGGACGACCGGATGACCGGGAGCGACACGGTCCAGCTCGTGTCGGTCGGGGAATCGGCCCTCGGCGAGGCGGCTGGGCGAGAGCGAGTCACCCTGGACCCATGTGCCGGGCTCCTGTGAGTCGGCCCGTTCACCGACCTGACGGAGGATGTCGTCCACCCCGAGCGGTGCCAGGGCATCGAAGTCGAGGTAGCAGCGGCGCAGGACGGCGCCGCGATGGAAGTGCGTATGGCTGTCGATGAACGCCGGGGTGACGACGCGCCCACCGGCGTCGATGACCTCGGTCGCCGAGTCCACGGCGTCACGGAGATCCGACCACGGACCGAGGGCAGCGATCGCCCCCGAGCGGATACCGATGGCATCTCCGGGAAGCGGAGAGCCCGCTGTCGCATGCACGCGAGCGTCGCGGATGACCGCGTCGAACAGGGCTGGGCCGGAGCGGGATCGCACGGCTAGAATGTATGCATCCTGACCCGGATTGTCCAGCACTCGGGCCCCACATGAATCCAGTCGACGCATCTGTCCCCGCGCCGGGCCGACCCGGCTGGTCCAGGCGACTTGGCCCGTTTCGGCATCGGCCGTTCGCCGTCTACTGGGCCGGCGGGCTCGTCTCGAACATGGGCTCCTGGCTCCAGGCCGTGGCCGGGTCGATCTTCGTCTACCAGTTGACGGGATCGGCGTTCGCGGTGGGCCTGCTCAACTTCGCAGGCTATCTCCCGATCTTCCTGTTCTCCATCTGGGGCGGCGTCGTCTCGGATCGCTACGACCGGCGAAGGATCGTGATCCTGGCCAGTGGACTGTCCATGGTCGTCGCGAGCGGGCTGGCGTTGGTGACGTTCGCGGGGCTCGCGACCGAGGTCCACGTCGTCATCACGTTCTTCGCCTTGAACACGGCGTATGCCATCGCCAAGCCGTCGATCATCGCCATCCTGCCCGGCCTCGTCCCGCGCGACGAGGTCACCGATGCCGTCGGGCTGAACACCCTGCAGTTCATCCTCGGCCAGGTGAGCGGGCCACTCGTCGCCGCGGCGGTCATGGCCACGGCCGGGGCAGGCTGGGCGTTCACGGTCAACGCCCTGACATTCCTGGGGCCCATCGTCAGCATGGTCTACCTCCAACGTCGGGGGCTCGGTGTCCGGGCCGACACGACCCCCGCGCACGACGGTGCCCGCGAGGCGGCGATCGGCGTCGGGACATTCGTGCGCCGGCAGCGTTGGGTCCTCGCGCTGCTGGTGGGCATCGTGGCGGTGAGTGCTCCGCTGGAGATCATCCGGACGTTGTCACCGGCCATCGTCGTCGAAGGCCTCGGCCAACCGGAGAGTGCCGCCGGCCTGATCGTCGCCGCCCAGAGCATCGGTTCGGCCCTGGCGCTGGCGGTCTTCGTGCCGATGCGACGACGTGGCTGGTCCCGCTACATGGTGGCCCT
>JAOUEG010000054.1 GCA_029858845.1 Chloroflexota bacterium
GACATCGCTCCGCCTGCGCGCCGCGGCGAGGCGATCAACCTTGGATCGCTGTCCATCTACCTCGGTCTCGCGGTGGGACCATTCATCGGCGAGACGCTCCTCGGCTGGGCCGGGTATGACGCCGTCTGGCTCGCGGCGGCCGCGATGGCGATCTCGGCCACGATCCTGTCGGGCCTGGTTCGAGAGTCGGCGCCGGGGGTGTTGACGGCCGCCGTTGGGCCGCGACCGCGCGGCCGCCTGTTCCACCCGGCCGGCGTGCTGCCCGGGTTCCTGATCCTCACCGGTGCCTGGGGGATGGCCGGGTTCTTCGCCTTCGTGCCGCTCGTTGCGACCCGCGTCGGGATGACCGGAGCCGGCGTGCCGCTGGCGATCTACGCCACGATCGTGATCGCACTCCGGATCGCGTTCGCTTCGCTGCCGGATCGGATGGGGCCCGCGCGGTTGGCCGGGGCCGCGCTGGCGACCACGGCCGCCGGCCTGATGGTGGTCGCCGTCGCGCCGGGCTCGACGGGCCTGGTGCTGGGGACGATCGTCTTCGCCGTGGGGATCGCCTTCGTCTTTCCCGCGCTGATCGCCGTGGCCGTGTCCCGCGTGCCGGACACGGAGCGCGGTTCCGTGGTCGGGACCACGAGTGCGTTCTTCGATCTCGCGTTCGGCCTCAGTCCGGCCGCGCTCGGGCTCGTCGTCGACGTGAGTGGCTTCCCGGCCGCCTTCGGCCTGTCGGCGGCGATCGCGGCCCTTGGCGCCGCCACCCTCCTCGCCCGCCGTCGCTCGCTGGTCGTGATGGCGCCCACCGCGGCTTGACGCGGCCGCGCTCGCGAAACGGCCTACACTTCGCCCATGAGCACGCTCCAGCGCGTCTTCGTCGCCGGCGCCGGGATGATGGGCCACGGGATCGCCCAGGTGCATGCGACGGCAGGCAAGAACGTCACCCTGTACGAGCCGGACCTCGCCAGGGCGGAGGCGGGATTCGCCCGGATCGCCGGGAACCTCCGGCGGGCGGTGGACAAGGGACGCCTCGAGAGCGATGAGCGCGATGCGATCTTGGCCCTGATCGTGCCCACGTCCGACCTCGCGACGTCGAGCGATGCGGACCTTGTCATCGAGGCGGTCTTCGAGGATATCGACGTCAAGCACCGCCTCTGGCGCGACCTCGATCGGCGTGCGCCGGCGCCCGCGATCTTCGCCACCAACACGAGCTCGATCGCCATCCATCGCCTGGCCGAGGCCGTCCGCCGCGAGCGGCGGCGGCGCTTCATCGGCATGCACTTCTTCAGTCCCGTGCCGGTCATGCCGCTCGTCGAGCTGATCCGCGCCCACGAGACGACCGACGACACGGTCGAGGCCGTCCGAGAGGTGGCTGCCGAGCTCGGCAAGCAGGTCATCGTCGCCGCCGACCGTCCCGGCTTCATCGTCAACCGGATCCTGATGCCGTACCTGGCCGACGCGATGCGCGCCTATGAACAGGGCGTCGGCACAGCCGAGGACATCGACGCCGGCGCCCGCGTCGGGCTCAATCACCCGATGGGTCCACTCGAACTGGCGGACTTCATCGGCCTCGATGTCTGCCTGAACGTGATGCGCGTCCTGGAGGACGGACTGCGACTCGAGCACCTGCATCCGCCCCGCGTGCTCCAGGAGAAGGTCGCCGCCGGCCACCTGGGCCAGAAGACCGGTCGCGGCTTCTACACGTATCCGCGCGCCTGACCGTGAGCGAACCGCTGACCGACGAGGAACGACTGCTCCAGGCAACGGCACGCGACTTCGCCGAGCGCGAGATCGCCCCGGGCGCGGCCGAGCGCGACGAAGCGGAGCGCTACGACCGCTCCCTGTTCACGGCGATGGGAGGGCTCGGCCTGACCGCTGCCCCGTTCCCGGCGTCCGTCGGCGGGGCCGGCTTCTCCTATCTCGGCTGGACCCTGGCCATGGAGGAGCTCGGGGCCGTCGACATGGCGATGGCCGTGTCGTTGTCCGTGCACATCCTGTCGCAGTACCCGGTCGTGACGTGGGGCACCGAGGAGCAGCGCGACCGATGGTTGCCCGCGATGCTGTCCGGCGAGGCTCTCGGGGCCTTCGCGCTCACGGAGCCGCTCGCGGGATCCGATGCGGCGGCGCTCCGGACCCGGGCGGAACGGGTCGGCGGTGGGCGTGGCGCCCGGAAGGACCCAGGCGCCGACCCGGGCGCCGATCCAGGCGAAGACTCAGGCGCCGGTGGGGGCGAACCCGACGCCTACCGACTCACCGGCACCAAGATCTGGATCTCGAACGCCCCGGAGGCGGAGCGCTACCTGGTCTTCGCCACGGTGGATCCCTCGGCAGGTCGGGATGGCATCACGGCCTTCCTCGTGGAGAAGGGCATGCCGGGTTTCCGGTTCGGGACCCACGAGCGGAAGATGGGCATCCGCGCCTGTCCCGCAGCGGAGCTCATCTTCGAGGGCTGCGAGGTTCCCGTCGCCAACCGCGTCGGCGCCGAGGGGGACGGCTATCGGATCGCGCTCTCCGCGTTGGGGGAGGGACGCATCTCGATCGCGGCCGCCTGCGTCGGCCTGGCGCGCTCCGGACTCGAGTCGTCAGCACGCTACCTCGGCGAGCGCACGGCGTTCGGCGGTCCGCTGTCGGAACAGCAGGGGCTGCGCTTCATGCTGGCCGAGATGGCCCGCGACGTGGCGGCGGCGCGGGCACTGACCCGGGAGGCCGCCGCGGCCAAGGATCGCGGCGAACCCATCGCCGAGGTCTCGTCGCTGGCCAAGTGGACCGCCTCGGACACGGCCATGCGCGTGGCGACGGACGCGGTCCAGCTGTTCGGGGCGACCGGCTACTCCCGGGAGACCGGGATCGAACGCCTCATGCGCGACGCCAAGGGCGCCCAGATCTACGAGGGCACGAACCAGATCCACCGCGAGATCGTGGCCGGCGGGGTGCTCAAGCGGGCCGGCAGCCGCGCGGGCGGTTCCTGACCCCACGCCTCACCGTTCGTCGAGGACGCGAGCCCATCCCGCGAGCACGCGGTCGTCGGCGCGTTGGCGGGGCGTTGGCCGCGCGCTGGGCGGCCGTAGCGAGGTTCACGGCGCCAGGAGTTCGGCCACGACCCGATCCGCGGCCGCCGCACTCTGGTGGTGGCCGGTCACGGCCTCGATGAAGTGCGTGCGCTCGATGGCGGCCAGGCGGACGTGCGTCTCGGCCGTGATGGTGGCCGTGCGGGGCACGTCACGCAGCAGGGCGATCTCGCCGAACGAGCCACCCGGTCCCAGGCGGCCGCTGTCCCGGCCGTCGATCTCGACCAGGACCTCGCCGAGATCGATCATGAAGAACCGGTCTCCAAGATCGCCCTGCCGGACGACGACGTCGCCGGCATCGGCCGTGCGCCATTCCAGCCCGGCCGCCAGCTCCTCCAGCGTGGAGAGCTGAAGCGGCGAGAACATCGGCACGCCGCGGATGAGGGCCACCTCGTGCGCCGGGACGACCACGGCCGCATCCACGTGACGGAGTCCCGGCCAGGCGACGAGGGCGGCCACGGCGGGAAGGGCACCGGCGATGATCAGGGCGGACCCGATCCCGACGGCCTCGATGAGGACCGATGCCAGGACGGAGCCAAGGGCGAGCGCCGCGGTCACCAATCCTTCCTGGATGCCGAGGACCTGGGTCCGATGGTCGTTCGGCACCGTCCGTTGCAGGAGCGTGTACCCGGCGACATCGATCAGGACCTTGCCGATCCCGCCGACGGCAAGTGAGATGAGGGCGATCCCCACGATCGGGACCAGACCGATGAGCGCGATCCCGAGACCCCAGATGACGAGCCCCGCGACGAACGCCGGCGCGAGCCGGGTCCGACCGACCAGTCCGAACGCCACGAAGCCGCCGACCAGGCCGCCCGAGCCGATCGCCGCCGTGAGGAGTCCGACGCCCGGGTCGCCCATGCCCAGCAGGTCGATCGCCGCGGCGACCAGCAGCACCGTGAGCGCTCCTCGGACCAGCCGCTGGATCGTGAACATCGCGACGACCAGGCGCGCCGGGTTGCGGGCGAGCCATCGAACCGTATCGAGTCGACCGCCGGACGGCGCGTCGGCGCGCGTCCGCCTGGCGGTCTGCATCGGCCTTGCCGCGTGCAGGCGCATGGCGGACAGGACCGCGAGCACAAGGAGCCCGAGCCCCGGCACGAACGTCGCGACCGGACCACCCAGGAGGAGGCAGGCGGCGGCCAGCATCGGCCCGACGAGGTTGGCCAGACTGTCGCCGGTCGTCAGCGCCACGTTCCCCGCCACGAGCTCGTCCGGAGACCTCGCGACGGCCGGCAGCATCGAGCCGCGGAGCGGACGCAGGAACGTGGCGGCGATGCTGTCCAGGGCCGCGAGCAGGTAGACCAGAGGTTCCGGTAGCCCGGCTGCCAGCGCCACCGCGAGGAGGGCGACCGCGGCGATACGGACAGCGAGGGTGGCCCGCAGCGAATCGTCAGCGGGACGACCGCTCGTCAAGGCGGCCATGGTGGGGGCGAGGACGACGGACGGGACCGTGCGGATGATGGCCACCAGCGCGACGCCGCCCGGGCCGCTGGCTGCGTAGGCGAAGACGAACAGCCCCACGAGATAGGCTGCCTCCCCGGCCGACCAGGACGCCGACGCCAGCTGCAGCCGGCGCATGTCGGGGTGGGCCAGGGCCAGGAGGATCGTGGCGGCGGTCGATCGCATCCGCGAAGGATGCGGGTTCCGAGGTGGCGCGCGCACGGCCGGAATGACGACCCGGTGTAGAGTCGACCCATGAGCGCTTCATCCGCTCGCCCGAACGGCGAGGTCTACATCGTCAGCGCTGTCCGCACGCCGATCGGCAAGTTCGGCGGCGCGCTCAGCGCGGTCCCCGCCACGGAGCTGGGGGGCGTTGCCATCCGCGCGGCGGTGGAACGGGCCGGCCTGGGTCCGGCCACCGTGGCCGTGGACGACGTCCTCATGGGCCAGGTCCTCCAGGCGGGCGTCGGCCAGGCTCCGGCGCGCCAGGCGGCGATCCGCGCCGGCCTGCCGGATTCGACCAGCGCCACGACGATCAACCGCGTCTGCGGCTCCGGGCTCAAATCGATCATGCTGGCGGCGTCGGAGATCAGGGCCGGAGATGCCGAGCTCGTGATCGCGGGCGGCATGGAGTCGATGAACGGCGCTCCGTACGTCCTGCCCGGGGCCCGCTTCGGCTTGCGCCTGGGCGATACTCCGCTGGTCGACTCGGCGGTCAACGACGGGCTGTGGTGCGCGATCGAGGGCTGCCACATGGGCACGCACGCCGAGCGGGTCGCTATCAGCGCACACGTCAGCCGCGAGGACCAGGATGCATTCGCCCTGGCGAGTCATCGCAAGGCGATCGCAGCGATCGACGCCGGCCGCTTCGACGCCGAGATGGCCCCTGTGACGGTCCGTGACGCCAAAGGCCGCGAGACGATCGTCACCGAGGACGAGAATCCGCGCCGCGACTCCACGGCGGAGGCCCTGGCTCGGCTCAAGCCCGTCTTCGCGCTCCCGGAGGGCGACGACCGTGGCGAGGCGACCGTCGGGACCGTCACGGCCGGCAACGCGCCCGGGATCACGGATGGCGCGGCGGCGACCCTCGTCGCGAGCGAGCGCGCCGTCGAGCGCCTCGGCCTGAAGCCCCTGGCCCGCATCGTCGGCTACGCGCAGGCAGAGGTCGCGCCGAAGTGGCTGTTCCTGGCCCCGATCGAGGGTGTGCGACGGCTGCTCGAGCGCGTGGAACTCCCGCTCGACGCCTTCGATCTCATCGAGATCAACGAGGCCTTCGCCGCCCAGACGCTGGCCGATGGGCGCGCCCTCGGGTTCGACTGGGACCGGGTCAATGTGAACGGCGGTGCGATCGCGCTGGGACATCCGATCGGCGCCAGCGGCGCCCGCATCGTCGCCACGTTGCTCCACGAACTCCAGCGCCGGGAGGGCCGCTACGGCCTGGCGACGCTGTGTCTCGGCGGTGGAGGTTCGGTCGCCATGGCGCTCGAGCGCGCCTGACAAAGGCGCCGACGCGACTGGGGGCGCCGGATCAGACGCCGACCCGACTGGGCTCGCGGAGCCACGCCTCCAGGAACCCGGCCACCCCGGCCAGGATCGCCGGGTCGACCATCCGCGGCGTGTCGCGCTCCGTGTGCGCGACGCTCGTGAGGAGCTGGTGCACCCCGGCCGAGGTGATCGCGAGGCTCGGGATCCCGCGCATCGCGAAGATCGCGTGGTCGCTCTCGTACCATTCCGGCCCGATCGACCACCCTGGTCGCCTCGCCACCGCGGCTCGGACCCTGTCCTCCAGGTCCTGCGGGCAGGCGAGCATCGAGACGGCCGTCCCATGGCCCACGACTCCGGCGCCGTCGAGGTTCACGATCTGACCGACCTCGGCGAGGTCGGTCGCCGCCAGCCATGCCTGTTCGCCCGGTGCCTGGTAGTGGTCCTCGCCATTGAAGAAGACGAGCTCGACAGCCGCTCCCGCGGGCAGGCCGGCCTCGGCCAGTGCCAGGAGCGTCGCGACGCCGCCGGCGTTGTCGAACGCGCCGGGTCCCGTGACCTTGCTGTCCACGTGCGCGGACAGGACGAGTCGCGGCCCGGGCGGACCGTGGCGGGCGGACACGTTGACGCCCTCTCCATCGAGGAGTTCGCCGCCGATCCGGACCCCGACTTCGCGGCCGTCGCGCATCCGGTCACCGAGGGAGCGAGGGACCACTGCGTACGGGAAGTCCAGGTCGCCGTCCTCCAGCAGTGGTATCGCCCGCGTCGTGGATCCGACCGCGATGACGGCGGCCGGTTGGAGGTGCTCGAGGCGATCGATCCGCGATCGCTGCTCGGGCTGGTCCAGGAACGGGAAGGCTTTCGGGAAGTAGGGATCCGAGACCAGGTCGCCATGGATCACGAGGATCCGACCCGGCTCGATCGGGGCCTCGGCAAGGGCTGCGTCGTCGCCGATGCGCCTGACCTGCCCGCGAACGTCGCACGGCCCGCTGTACGGCGCCGGCGCCACGTCGATCCAGGCACCCCCGACCTGGACGGCAGCGGGACCCGGATCCCACCAGCGGCAGCTGAAGGGCAGTTCCGAGACCTCGAGCCCGGTGGCGCCGAGGACCATCCGCAGGTAGTCCGTCGCGACCCGATTGGCCGGCGACCCGGGCGGGCGGGGGCCGATCTCCTCGGCGAGAGCCGTGACGTGCGCGCCGATGCGGGACTTCAACCACGTCGAGTCCATGGAGCGATCGTCGCGACACGGGCACATCGCGGTCATGGGCGAAACGGCACGAATCAACGGGCTGTCGGGCAGGGGGTGCCGCTACACTCGCGGGCATGACCGAGACGATCAGCGCTACCGAACCGGCCGCCGCCGGGACCCCGACCTTCCGCCATTTCATCGCCGGGGAGTGGTGCGACTCCAGCAGCGGTGCGACGTTCGAGAGCCACAACCCGGCCGATCGACGCGACGTCGTCGGCCGTTTCCAGCAGGGGAACGCGGCGGACGTGGCCATGGCCATCCGCGCCGCGGACACCGCGGGCCCGATGTGGCGTCGGACCCCGGCACCCCGGCGCGGCGAGATCCTGTACGCGTTCGGGGCGCTGATGGCTCAGCACAAGGAGCGACTGGCCCGGGCGATGACGCGTGAGATGGGCAAGGTCCTGACCGAGGCCCGGGGTGACGTCCAGGAAGGGATCGACATCGCCTTCCTGATGGCCGGCGAAGGTCGCCGCATGGCCGGGGAGACCGTCCCGAGTGAGCTGCCGGACAAGTGGGCGATGTCCGTCCGCCAGCCGATCGGCGTGGCCGGGATCATCACGCCCTGGAACTTCCCGATGGCGATCCCGTGCTGGAAGATGATGCCGGCCCTGGTGACCGGCAACACGGTGGTCTTCAAGCCCGCCAGCGACACGCCCCACTGCGCGACGCTCCTGGTGGAACTGATGGAGGAGGCAGGCTTCCCGCCCGGCGTCGTCAACCTCGTGACCGGGTCCGGTGCGGAGGTCGGCGATGCCATCGTCGGTTCGCCGGACGTGGGGGTCATCTCGTTCACCGGGTCGTCCGCGACGGGGAAGTCCATCGCGGCCAAGGCCGGCGCGAAGCTCAAGCGGCTGTCGCTTGAGCTCGGCGGCAAGAACGGGGTCGTGGTCCTGGCCGATGCCGACCTGGACCTCGCCACGGACGGCATCCTCTGGTCCGCCTTCGGGACGACCGGCCAGCGCTGCACGGCGGCGTCGCGGGTGATCGCGGAGCGGAGCGTGGTCGACGGGCTGCTCGAGCGGCTCGAGCGCCGGACCCGCGCGCTCCGCCTGGGATCGGGCCTGGACCCATCGGTGGACGTCGGGCCGCTCATCAACGAGGGGGCGGTGGACAAGGTCGCGTCGTACACGGAGGTCGGCCGTGGGGAGGGGGAGCTCGTGCTCGGTGGCGACCGCGCCGAAGAAGCCGATCTCGCCCACGGACACTTCTTCCAGCCGACGATCTTCAGCCGCGTCGGCGCCATGGATCGCATCGGCCAGGAGGAGATCTTCGGGCCGGTCCTGTCGGTCATCCCGGTCGCGGACTACGGCGAGGCGATGCTGGCGCTCAACCAGACGCGCTACGGCCTGTCGTCCTCGATCTTCACTCGGGACGTGAACCAGGCGTTCCGGGCGATGCGCGACTTCGAGACCGGCATCGTCTACGTCAACGCGGGCACGACCGGGGCCGAGACCCACCTTCCCTTCGGCGGCTGGAAGGAGACCGGCAACGGCCACCGCGAAGCCGGCCACGTGGCGCTCGACACCTACACGGAATGGAAGTCGATCTACGTCGATTTCAGCGGCCGACTGCAGCGCGCCCAGATCGACAACCAACCGGGCTGAGCGCGCGTCCGAACGGCACGGCCCCCGGCGGTCCACCCGTTGGCGCCACGCAGGGGGCTTCGCCGCGACGGTACGTAGGAGCGAGCGGTGGTGCGAGAATGCGGCATGCTCTCCAGTCCCGCCGAGCTCCCGACCCGGGACAATCCCGAGGCGTACATCCCGCGCGATCGCCGACGCTCGCTGGCGACCGGGCTGCCCATACCGGACCGCGTCACGGGCGCTGCCATCTTCGCGGATATCTCGGGCTTCACGCCGCTGACGGAAGCCCTGGCCAAGGAGCTCGGTCCGCAGCGTGGTGCCGAGGAACTCACCGCCACGCTCGGGCGCGTCTTCCACGAGATCATCGCGGAGCTCGACCGCTTCGGCGGCGATGTCATCTACTTCTCCGGTGACGCGATCACCTGCTGGATCGATGGCGACGACGGGATGCGCGCGACCGCGTGCGGCCTCGCGATGCAGGATGCGATGGCCCGAGTGGGGACGATCACCACCCCGGCTGGAGAGACCGTCCAGCTCGCCGTCAAGGTGGCCGTCGCCGTGGGCGACGCCCGGCGCTTCCTCGTCGGTGATCCGGACATCCAGCTGATCGACGTCCTCGCCGGCCGGCTCATCGACGATCTCGCGGACGCCGAGCAC
>JAOUEG010000431.1 GCA_029858845.1 Chloroflexota bacterium
GACGGGACTCGAGCACGAGGAACTCCAGGTCGCCGTGGTAGTGCGCCGTCGAACGTCACCCCGCCACGGATAGCGCGGATCGGGCCGGCTATCGGAGGCACGGAAGCACCCGGCCTGGGCGGAGGTCACGCAGGCCATCGAGGCTGCCCGGGCGCTGCTCCGGGCCACCGGGCATGCCAGAGCTGGTGGCCCTTGGGTGCCGCTCGGGGCCGGGGTACACATTGGGCCCGCCTGGGTCGGAGCGGTGGGCGACGAGACACATGTCGAGTTGACGGTGCTGGGCGACACGGTGAACACCACGGCACGCTTGGCGTCCGTCGCGAGTGCCGGCGAGATCCTGGTCACGACGGAAGCGGCCGACAGGGCGAACCTCGATCGCGGACTGGAACGTCGATCGCTCGACCTGAAGGCAAGGAGCTCCCCACCGAGGTCGTCGTCCTGCGAGCCTGAGCTGGTCCGGCTCACACGTGAATGCTTGGGCGGAAGTGGCGATGAGGCGTCGGCCCCGTACTCCCGCGCTCAGCCGCTGCCGGCATCCTTCAGCACCCAGCTTGAATCTCCGGCGTCGTCGCGGATCTCCACACCGGCCGACGTGAGTCGGTCACGGATCAGATCGGCGGTTTCCCAGTCGCGAGCGGCTCGGGCGCGGGCGCGGATCCCGAGCAGTACCGTGACGAGTGGTTCGAGCTGCGATCGCCGGTCCGCCCCGACCGACGCGGCCTCCCCGAGCCTGACGATCAGCGCCCGGAAGGTGGATCGGGCGTTGTCCAGGTCCGGGCTGTCCTCGCCGGCTCGGATCCGTCCCTCGATCGCGGCGTCGAGGTCGAGCAACGCGGCCACGGCAGCTTGGCTGTCGCCCCCACCGAGGGCGTCGATGAACGTGCCTTCGAGGTCCGCCATCTCGTCCCGGAGCGGCTCGACGACCGGCGCGGTTCCACCCCAGCGGGATCCCGATCTCGGCCCGGTTCCCGCGACTCGCTCGTCGGTCTGCGTATCGACTGCGCCGCCCTCCGCGAGGGTCCGGGCGGCATCCGCCAGGGCATCGATGGTGACCGTCGTGCCGCTCGGGAAGACCGCGCTTCGCCCATCGACTCGAACGGTTGCCGCCCCGAGGCCGGCGATCGCGGCGGTCCCCTCGTCCAGGTCGAGGATGAGCGCGGTATGGCCGTCCACGCCCAGGATGGAAACCCCCGGCGGCAGCTGGCGCTCGAGGATCCGCAGGCGTCGCTCACCCATGTAGCAGAAGCGCGTGTCGTGGTTTCCGCCCTCGGCATTGTCGTAGTGGGGGACGACCGCCGCGCGCAGTCCCGTCGCCGGGCCCAGGAGGTCCAGACCCGGCAGCCATGTCGGCTCGGCGCCCACCTTGTAGATCTCGTAGACCGGGATCGCGACGACGCCGAGCGTCACGGCCGCCGCGCTCGCCATCGTGAGGACGCCACCGTCGCGGAGCCCGTCCGCAAGGGCGGCGGGAATCGGGCCTCCGGCCCATTGCCGGAGGGCGTAGCTCGGACTACCCGGTCCGGCCATTACGTAGCGCGCCTGCCGGATCCGGGCCACCGCCGTCGCGGTGGTGACCGGATCGACGTCACGCGACCGGAAGGAGGCCACCGCGACCTCGTGACCGACGCTATCCCGGAAGAACCGGACGGTCCGGGCGCTCACTTCGTCGGCATTCTCCTGGAACCCGTACGGCGTATCCAGGATGGCCGCCGGCACGGGCTCGCCCCCGAGGCGTTCGAACAGACTCCGGTGCACCTTCGCCATCGTGGGGGCGGTCTCTCCCGAGCCCATGATCGCGAGGATCCGCGGACGGCTCACGCGAGGCACCCGTCGTCGGTCATCTCGAGCATCGCCCTGGCGTACCTGCCGGTGCCCTTGGCGCAGACCCGGCGACGGCCGTGCACCCTTCCGATGGGTCCTCGGGCGCGATCGGTGCAGTCACCTCCGGCAACGGGAATGGTCCACATGTCCACGATGGTAGTCCCAGCCGTGCGCGAACCGCCGAGACCCCCGACCTCCGAGGAAAGTGGTGCATCCGGGCAACCGGGTTGACATGTCGTGGATGCTTCTACCCACACTCGCGTCTCAGCGTCCCAGCGTCCCACGAGAGGTCTCCATGCGCCGCCGACTCGCCCTCCTCGTCTTCCCGGCCCTGCTCATCGGCCTCCTCCCGGGCGCCGTTTCTGCGGACCCGCCGGATCAGGCGCGCATGCGCCACGAAGCGGCTGTGGCGTTCTGGACGCCGGAGCGGATCAAGGCTGCTATCCCGCGCGACATGACCTTTGACGAGGCCGGCCGC
>JAOUEG010000432.1 GCA_029858845.1 Chloroflexota bacterium
ACGTCACCCGCGTCCTCAGGCTGGGCTTCTGGAAAAGCATCGCCAGGGTCCGCCCGGCCAACGGAAGCTGAGCGTGCCTCCGGGTAGCGCGAAACTCGGTCTTCAGGCGCTCCGTCGTCGAGAAGATTCGAACGACCTCCGGAGCCGACAGGTCCGCGACGCTGATGAGGTCGCGACCGCGGAGACTTCCGGAGGTCGTCATGGGTTCGTGGGCGGCCGCACCGATCCGGCGGCCCGGTTATCGCTTGGTGTACTGGGGCGCCTTGCGGGCTCGCTTGAGGCCGTACTTCTTGCGCTCCTTCATCCGCGGGTCACGGGTCAGCAGACCGGCCTGGCGGAGCGGCAAGCGGTTCGCCTCCGGATCCACCTCGAGAAGGGCGCGTGCGATGCCATGGCGGATCGCCCCGGCCTGGCCGGTGACGCCACCGCCCTCGACCTTGATCATCGCGTTGAAACGGCCTTCGGTTCCGGTCACGCGGAACGGCATCCGGACTTCCGCCTCGTTGACGGCGTTGCCGAAATGCTCGTCCAGCGAGCGACCATTCACCACGATCTCACCCTCACCGGGAAGGAGCCGAACGCGGGCGATGGCCGTCTTGCGGCGACCGGTCCCGGAGAAGAATGCAGGGGTGGACATATCGGATGGACTCCTCGTCAGGACAGCGGCTCAGGCCGCTGGGCCTGATGCGGATGATCCGAGCCGGCATAGATCTTCAGCTTGCGCAACTGCTGGGTGCCGAGCCGGTTGTGCGGCAGCATCCCTTTCACGGCCCGGCGGATGACTTCCTCCGGTCGTCGGGCGAGGAGATGACCAAGGGTCTCTTCCTTGAAGCCCTGGGGATACCCGCTGTGGCGCGCGTATACCTTGCTCTCGAGCTTGTCCCGGGTCACCGAGATGCGCGAGGCGTTCAGGACGATCACGTGATCGCCCGAGTCCAGGTTGGGCTGATAGGTCGGCTTGTGCTTGCCCTCGAGGACGCGCGCGATGCGCGAGGCGAGGCGGCCGAGCGTCTCGTCCGTCGCATCGACGACGTACCAGCGTCGCTCGATCTCGCTCTCCCGGACCGTGTAGGTCTTCGCGTTCATCGTTCCTCGTGTGCTCCGTTCCATTCGCCTGCGCCCCGTCGCCCGAGGGCCACGTGGCGGAGGCACAGTCCCTTCGCCGGGGCAGCTGCCCCGTCGAGGGTCGATCCGGTACCGGCCAGTGCCGATCGGACCGCATCCTCATCCATCTTGCCGAGGCCCACCTCGATCAGGCAGGCCACCATCCGTCGAACCATCCCGCGCAGGAAGGAGTCGGCCCTGACGTCGATCGTCACGGTCCGGCCCTCCCGTCTGATGCGGACCGCCAGAACGGTCCGGATCGGCGAGCGGTCCGATGCCCCGAAGGAGCGGAAGTCGTGCCGGCCGATGAAGACCGACCCGGCCCGCGCCATCGCGGCGGTGTCGAGCGGGACCCGCACCCCGAACGCCGTGCGCTCGCGAAGCGGACTGCGCGGCCCGTTCCAAACGGTGTAGCGGTACTCCCGGTACCGCGCCGCATAGCGGGGATTGAACCCGGACGGTGCTGTACGCACCTCACGGACCCCGACGTCCTCGGGAAGCAGCGCATCAAGCGCCTTTCCCAGCTCAGTCGCCGACAGGCGTCCGTCGTAGGAGAAGGCGATGACCTGCCCCGCGGCGTGCACCCCGGCATCCGTGCGTCCGGCCCCGTCCACCCGCCCCGCGGCCCCGTTGCCGAGGCGGCTGAGCGCGGTTTCCAGGACCCCCTGGACCGTCCGACGGCCAGGTTGGACCTGGAAGCCGGCGAAGTCCGTGCCGTCGTATTCGACCCGGGCGCGATACCGCACGGGGACGCCCTCTCGAGCGCCGGTGCCGTCGCTAGACGAGTTCGATCTGGACGATCTCGGCTGCATCACCACGACGTTGACCGATCCGTACGATCCGGGTGAACCCGGAGCTGCGACCGGCGTACTTGGGCGCGATCTCGTCGAACAGCTTGTTGACGACGAGCGGCTCATTGGGAAACTGCGCGACCACGGCGCGTCGCGCCGCCAGGTCGCCCCGCTTGGCCAGTGTGATCACCTTCTCGACCCGCCCCGAGATCTCCTTGGCCTTGGCCTCGGTCGTCTTGACGCGCTCGTAGCGGATGACCGACACGGTCAGGTTCTTGTACAGGCTGAGGCGGGGGCCCTGCTTGCGGCTGAGCTTGCGCCCGCCGATCCGATGCGCCATCGGTCAGTCCTCGGCCTCGTCCTCGAACGGCTCGTCGACGTCGACGTCGTCCAGGCCATCCGA
>JAOUEG010000433.1 GCA_029858845.1 Chloroflexota bacterium
CCCCGCCTACATCGGCAGCTCGGCCTACATCGGCAGCTCCGCCTACATCGGGAGCTCGGCCTATATCGGCAGCTCGGCCTACATCGGCAGCTCCGCCTATATCGGCAGCTCGGCCTACATCGGCGACGAGATCTACGGCCCCGCGGCAAACGCGGCGCTGAACAGCCTCATCGGCTGGAACGTGGAGGTCGGGACGGACCCGGGCGCGCTCCCTGCGAATACGTGGACGAGCACCGGCTACTTCTACGTCCATGTCACGGGCCGAGGCGGTGCCTACGACCTCGAGAACCCATTCGAACTCACCGTCCAGACCGATGCCAGCGTGTGCGCCCCGTCCGGGCAGCCGAAGGTGGCCCCGATCGGCATCGCGCCCGCCGTCGGATCCGCCGGCTCGAGCGCGCAGACGGTCGTCGCCTGGGATCGCGATGCGATCGATGGAACGGAGGGGGAGAAGGACACGCTGGCCGCCAAGCTCGCGTCGCTCGGGACCGTCGTCGACCTGACGGCAAGCAGTCGCGTCCAGCAGCTGCGCGCCCAGGCCGCCGCCTACCCGACGTGCGTCTATGCCCAGAATCTGCTCGCAGGCGCCATCCGTGACGAGATCCGCGCCTATGACAACCCGAATGTCGAGAACGTCGTCCTCGTCGGCGGCGATTCGTCCATCCCGTTCTTCCGCTACCCGGATCTCGCCGACCTGGCGCCCGAGTCCTGGTATATCCCGCCGGTTCGATCCAACACGCCGTCCGAGGCCAGCCTTCGCTCCGAGTACATCCTCGGGCAGGACGAGTACGGGGCCGAGGTGGTCCTCTCGACCAACGGGTTCACGTTCCCGGTGCCCGATCTCCGTGTCGGCCGATTGGTCGAGACCGCGGCTGAGGCATCCACGATGATCGACGCCTACGCCAAGCTCGATGGCGACCCGATCACGCCCGCGACATCCCTCGTCAGTGGGTACGACTTCATCGCCGACTCCGCCGAGACGGTCAGGACGGAGATCGAGGCCGGGACCGGCGCCAGCGCCGATTCCCTGATCAACGACACGTGGAACGCGGACGACCTGCGCGGGTACCTGCTCGATCCCGCCAAGGACTACGACCTCGTCTACCTCGCGGGCCACTTCGACGCCAACTCCCTGCTCGCGGCGGACCTCCAGTCCACGATCAACGCGAGCGAGATCCTCGATCCGGCCATCGACTTCGAGAACACGCTGGTGTGGAGCACCGGTTGTCACGCGGGGTACGGGGTCGTCGACGGCGACGCCATCGCCGGCGTCACGCAGAAGCTCGACTGGGCCCAGGCGATGGCGCGAAAGGGCGCCACGTTCGTCGCCGGAACGGCGTTCCAGTACGGCGATGACGAACTCGTCGACTACAGCGAGCGGATCTACGCCGAGTTCGCGCGTCAGCTTCGGATCGAATCGTCACCCGGAGCCGGCGATCCCGTGAACGTCGGTTCCGCCCTCGTCAATTCCAAGCTCGCGTACCTGGCCACGACGCCGGATATCTCGAACCTGCACCGGAAGGCACTAATCACCGCCTCCCTGTTCGGCCTCCCGATGTTCTCCGTGGACATGCCGGGCGATCGGGCATCCGATGCTCTCTCGCCCTCGATCGTCACCGGCACGAACGACGGACTCGGCGTCGATTACGCCGGCGTCAGCCTCAATGATCTCGGGACCCAGCTTCAGGAGGTCGACCTCGACGGCAACGGGTCCGTCGATGCCACCTACTACAGCGGCCGCGACGGCACGAGCTCCACGCCGGGCGAGGCCGTGCTGCCCAAGTACGTGGCCAATGTCACGGTGGACAACAAGGTCCTGCGCGGCGTCGGCTTCCGCGGCGGCGCCTACGCCGAGGACACCGCCGTCACCCCGCTCGTGAGCGCTCCCGGCACGGAATCCGGTGGCGACCAGGTGCCGCTCACGTCAACGGACTTCACTCCCGCCCGACTCTGGTCCGTCAGCCACTTCGGCGAGCTGAGCGGTGACACCGGGACGAACCTCATCGTGACGCCGGAGCAGCACCGCGTGGAGACGCCCGGCGATGCCACGGCGATCCGGCGGCTCTACGACAACGTGGACCTGCGCCTGTTCTACGCGGACTCCACCGACCCGGTCTTCTCGCTGCCGCCGAGCATCCTCGGCGTGAGTGCCGTGAACGACAGTGGGACCGTGACCTTCAGCATGAAGGTGGACGGGGCGCCCATTGCACCGGCAGTCGCTGTGTGGGTCACCTACACCTTCGGGACCGCGGAGGCCAACCCGAGCTGGCGCAGCCTCGATCTGACCCAGTCGCTCG
>JAOUEG010000434.1 GCA_029858845.1 Chloroflexota bacterium
CCGTGGGCGGAGCCTCCGGCGTGCGGCTGGGTCGGGCCGGCGGGTTGAGCAGGACCGGGTTCGTGATGGGGGGCTGGCTCGCCGGCTGGCTCATGACGCGATCACCTCGGGCAGCAGGATGGCGCTCTCGATCGCGCTGCTTGCGGTCTGGCCGAGTCCGCAGATGGATGCGTCGCGCATGGCCTGACCCAGCTCGCGGAGGAGGGCGAGTTCATCCGCCGCGGACCCGTTCGTTCGCCCGGTCGCGAGTCGGGCCAGGATCTCCTCCTGGCGAACCGTGCCGACCCGGCACGGAACGCACTGCCCACACGATTCGTCGCGGAAGAATTCCGCGATACGCCGGAGGGTGCCCACCATGTCCGACGTCTCGTCGTAGACCATGATCGCCCCCGAACCGACCGCCGCCCCGATGGCTCGCGTGTCCTCGAACGTGAGGGGCACGTCCAGGGCATCGGGACCCACGAAGAAGCCGGCGGCGCCGCCGACCAGGATGGCCCGGATCGCCCGCCCGCCGGGCACGCCGCCTCCGAGCGCGATCAGCTCGCGCAGCGTCGTCCCGAACGCGACCTCGTAGACGCCGGGGCGCTCGATGTGGCCGGACAGGGCGAAGAGCTTCGGTCCGGTCGATTTCGGCGTCCCGATGGACGCATAGGCGGCGCCACCGTCCCGCACGATCAGTGGCACGTTGGCGAGGGTCTCCACGTTGTTGATCGCCGTGGGCCTGCGGAACAGGCCGGCCGTCGTGGATCGCTCGGCCTTGTTGCGTGGCTCCCCGCGCTTGCCCTCGACGGATTCGTACAGGGCGGTGCCCTCGCCGCAGATATAGGCGCCGCCGCCACGGCGGATGCGGACGTCGAAGGCGAAG
Source organism: Chloroflexota bacterium (assembly GCA_029858845.1). Taxonomy (GTDB): domain Bacteria; phylum Chloroflexota; class Limnocylindria; order Limnocylindrales; family CSP1-4; genus SPCO01. The sequence continues at coordinate 866 of JAOUEG010000434.1, forward strand.
CCGGCGCCCATCACGTCCGACCCGAGGAGGCCCGCCTCGCGGGCCCGCTCGACGGCGATCGCCATCCGTTCGGCGGCCAGCGGGTACTCGCCCCGGATGTACAGATACCCCTCTTCCGCGCCGGTCGCGAATCCCGCCAGCGTCATCGCCTCGACGATAAGGAAGGGGTCCTCTTCGAGGAGCACGCGATCCTTGAACGTCCCGGGCTCCGCCTCATCCGCGTTGCAGACGATGTAGTGCGGCTTGGCGGGCGCGGCTGCCGCCGCGGCCCACTTGCGACCGGTCGGGAAGGCGGCGCCGCCCCGGCCGAGCAGATTCGACGCCACCACCTCGTCGACCACGCCGGCCGGGCCGATCTGGATCGCGCGTGCGAGCGCGCTGTAGCCCCCGGTCGCCCTGTAGTCGTCGAGACTTGTCGGATCCACGCGCCCGATGCGGCCGAGCAGGTGAAGGCTGGCATCGCCGGCCTGCGGAACGGATGCGCGGATCGCCGCGAGGCGTTCGGGCGTCAGCGCCGTGTCGCGGTCGGACGCGACGGGGCCGGTCGCGCCGCTCGCGGAGCCTCCAGCGGCGCCCTCCAGTCGATCGGCGATGCCGGCCGCATCGATGGGCGCGACGGCGAATACCTGCGGAGTCTCCCCGGCGAACGTGAACAGGGTGGCCGGGGCTCGCTCGCAGCGGCCGAGGCACGGGCTGCGCATCCAGGTGGCCCGGCCATCGAGCGCCGGCTCTCCGGCGGGTCCGAGGGTCCGCTCGAGCGTTTCGCACAGCTCCTCCGCGCCTTCAAGCCGGCATGCGATGTCATCGCACACGTGGGCGACGGCGGGCGGTCGTGGGTTGGTGGACAGGAGGGCGTAGAACGTCGCCACGCCGTATGCCTCGGCCGGCGGGATCGTCAGGCGCTTGCAGATGTAGTTGAGGGCGGGCTGGCTGATCCAGCCGATCCTGTCCTGGACGGCATGCAGGGCGGGCAGGAGTTCCGTTCGGCGGGACCGTGCGGCATGGCCGCCGTGGGCGGTGCGACCGTCCGCGCCCATGTCACGCTGTCCGCCGACCCAACCGGACTCCGGAGGCCCCAGGACGGCGTCCACAGCGGCACGCTCCGCCGGCGATGCGAGCGGTCCGATGACGTGCAGATCCACGTTCGAAGTATACCGACCGAGGCGATCATCGAGACGGCGGGCGCCCGATCGTCGCGCATGCCGCCCCGACGCCGAGCATCCGGGGTTGCCGGCACGCTACGCTCTGCAAGGGCGCTGCGGCGTATCGCGACCGGAGGATCACGACATGAGCATCAGTGAATCGCTGGCACGGGTCTTTGGGGGGTCGGGTGTCGTCTCGCCGTCCGAACTGGACCAGCGACTCCGAGCCGAGGGCCTCACGATCGTCGGCAAGGACGAGATGGCCAGCGCCGTCCACGGAGCCTT
>JAOUEG010000435.1 GCA_029858845.1 Chloroflexota bacterium
TCTCGGCAGCGGCATGCACGATGAGGCCCGCCGGGCGTTCGCCCGCGACGTTGACGGCCTGCTCCATGGAATCGTACGCCTGACGCGACGGGGCGTTGGTCACCTGAACGACGGCCACGTCATCTCTTCTAGAACGTATCACTAAAGTGAGCCACTAGTGAGTAACTTCGGCTACTATGGGGAGCGTCATGGCCTCTGTCAAGCACCAGTCTTCAGTCCGGCGATCCAGGCGCGAACGCTCCCAGGCGACGCGGTTGCGCATCACCAAGGCCGCCCACGAACTCTTCTGCGAGCATGGCTACACCGGCACCACCATGGCGGAGATCGCCGCGGCGGCCGGCGTGGCCGTGCAGACGGTCTACTTCGCCTTTCACACCAAGAGCGAAGTCCTGAGCAGTGCCTACGAGCTGGCCGTGCTCGGCGAAGGCGATCCGGCGATCCCCGAGCGGCAGGATTGGTACGTTCGCGCCGTGGCCGAGCCGGCGATCGATGCGGCGGTTCGCCTGGTCGTGGACGGTGCCGGCGAGATCGTGCGCCGGGTCGCCCTGCTGGACGGGGTCGCGCATACGGCCGCCGAGGGCGATCCGGATGCGGCCATGTTCCTGGGGCGAAGTGAGCGGCTCCGCGTGGACGGCTACCGCGCCATGATCGAGGTCCTGCGCTCCAAGGCGCCACTGCGGTCGGGGCTCACGGCCGAGCACGCCGCGGACGTGATGCTGCTGCTGGTAGGCCCCGCCGCGTACCGAGCCCTCGTGCACGACGGTCGCTGGACACACGACGAGTGGGTGGCATGGACCGCGACGGCGTTCCTGGAGCAGGTCTTCGACGCAGGCGGGTGATCGTGCCATTTGGCAGTTGCCCGGCCTGTTAGCCTCATCGACACTGGCGTCCACGTCTCACGTGGCGGTACTGGTCCACCTTCTGCCCGAGCAGTACCCGCCGACGGAAGTCGTCTCATCCAAACTCGAGCGTCGAGGTCTGATCGATGGCTGGGCTGCCGCCCCTACTGGAATGCCGCGACCTGCACAAGCGATATGGCGACCGCACCGCCGTGGACGGCATCAGCTTCACGATCGCGCCCGGCGAGACGTATGGCCTTCTCGGCCCGAATGGCGCCGGCAAGACCACCACGATATCGATGCTGTGCGGCCTGCTCCGGCGTGATGGTGGCGACGTCACCGTCGCCGGTCGCCCCGTCGACGTCGGGGCGACGGAAGCCAAGGCAGCGATCGGCTATGTCCCGCAGGACCTGGCCATCTACCCGGACCTCACGGCGCGCGAGAACCTCCGGTTCTTCGGTCGATTGCAGCGCCTCGGCGGACGCGCCCTCGACCAGCGGATCGACGAGATCCTGGCGCTGACGGACCTGGCCGACCGCGCACGCGATCGCGTCGACAGCTTTTCGGGCGGGATGAAACGACGCCTCAACATCGGCATCGGGCTCCTCCACGAGCCGCAGCTCCTCGTGCTGGACGAGCCGACCGTCGGCGTGGATCCGCAGAGCCGGAATGCGATCCTGGCGAGCGTGGACGAGCTCGGGCGCGCCGGGATGGCGGTCCTCTACACCACCCACTACATGGAGGAGGCCGAGCGACTCTGCGACCGAATCGGGATCATCGACGAGGGGCGCATCAAGGCGGAAGGGACGCGCCGCGAGCTCGTCGCCCTCGTGGGCCAGAAGGACCGGGTGGAGCTCATCGTGAGCGAGGCGGTGGAACCGGCGACCGCCGCCCTGGCGACCCTGGCTCCCGTGGAGGAAGCGATCAGCGGAGACGGCCGGATCGAGCTGGTCGTGGACCAGGCTCGGAACCACCTCGCCCACATCCTCGAAACGGCTACGGCGGCGGGCGCGACGGTCAAGAGCGTCGAGGTCATCGAACCGGACCTCGAGGCGGTCTTCCTCCATCTGACCGGCAAGGCGCTGCGGGACTGACCGGTGCGCGCCGCACTCGTCATCGCCGCCAAGGACCTGCGCCAGAAGGTCGGCGACCGCTCGGCGCTGTTCCTGGCGATCCTGGCGCCACTCGGACTTGCCTTCCTGTTCGCCATCATGATCCCCAGCGAGGAGGGTTTCCATACCCGCTACACCATCGTCGATCTCGACGGAGGCTCGATCGCCGCGGGGCTGCGCACGGGTCCGCTCCAGGGGCTGGCAGACGCGGACGTGGCGACCATCACGAGCGCCGCGTCGGAGGACGAGGCGCGGGCGCAGGTGGACGCCGGTGAGGTCGATGCGGCGATCGTCATCCCGGCCGGATTCTCCGATGCCATCCAGGCGGGCGAGCCC
>JAOUEG010000436.1 GCA_029858845.1 Chloroflexota bacterium
ACGAGCAGCAGGACGCCGACCGATACGCCGGCGATCAGGATCACGGGGCGCCAGGCGAGGGACTCGCGACCGATCATGCCGCTGCTGGCGCAGGCACGGAGCCCTGATCGCTGCGAACCAGCGGGCGCGGCGCCGGACGCTCAGGCCGTTGCATCGATCATGGCGGCGAGGACCTCGTCGGACGGCTCCACGTAGAGGTCGCCGGCCGGGGTCACCACGACCGGCGTCGCGAGGTAGCCCGCATCATGCAGGCGCTTCCTGACGGCCGTGTCCACGTCGAGGCGCACGTAGCGGAAGGGTCGCCCCGCGGCGCCGAAGCGCTCACGAGCGCGCGTCGTGTCGTCGCACGTGTCGACGCCGTAGATCACCGTCACCTGCGGGTCTCGAAGCGATTCGATCAGCACCGGCTCTCCTCCATCATCGCACCCCCGCCTGTGACGATATCGGAGCCGGACCGGTCCGTGTCGGTCGGCTGCCGGGTCCACGCGTCGACCGCCCGTTGCCGGGACCGCCATCGTGTGTGCCCGGCGCAGGGCTCATCGTCGCCGATCTAGTGCGGGAAGAGCAGCTCGCCGGCGATGAAGGCCGTGACCAGGATGCCCCACAGGACCGGCATGACGATCAGCAGTCCACGCTCGTGATCACGCAGCACAGCGAGGACACCGGTCACGAGCGCCGTGACCCCTCCGACGGCCGTCACGAGGATCGGCACCGTCAGGAGCAGGTTGTCGCCGAAGGTTTCGCCACCGCGCTGGCCCGCCTCCACCATGGCGAAGAAGATGGCGAGACCGATCACGCTCAGCCCACCCGAGACTGCCGATACCCAGCCGGTCCGGCTGGTCGGGAACAGCGAGATGTGGGGCCCGCTCGCCTGATCGAGCATCGGAGTACTCCTGCATCAGGCGGGTCGGGTTCGCGAGTGGCTCCGTGCGCTCCTGGCGGCCATCGATGGGCGAGCGCACCTCATCGCCTCCTGCCTACGTGTCCAATGTGACGGGTGCGTCGCCGGTTTCCAAGTGGCAATGGTCACGATCCGCCCGGAGACGAAGTCCGAGTCTGGGGAGACCCCGGCCGCCGCCAGGGCGCTGGATCCGACAGGGCCCCGTGCCGAACCCGCAGGTGGTGGGTCTCCTAGCCAGTGGCGCCGGCCGAGGACTGGCGCCGTCCGATGGGCTTCTCGACCTGCTCCCGGGGACGACGTACCACCAACATGGAACGACCGCTGGAGGTCTTGACGTCGATCAGGGCGTCGTCCAGCAGGTCCGAGGCGCTGGCCGCGACCAGGGTGGATACGCGACCATTGTCGATCACGCGGTCGCCGGACTCCGGGCCCTTCGCGAACGTAAGCGCGAGGCGCCCCGTCCGTCGGATGAACCGCGGGATCGCATTCGCGTCGAAGCCCCTCTCGCGTCGGACCTTCAGCAGGTGGTCTGTCGCCTGGGACGTAAGTCGAAGCATCGGCTCCTCCGGTGCACGGCCCGGATGGCGGACATGGCGCCACGCGGCCGGAACACATAGTAGCCTACTGGCTTGTATCTGACCAGTCCCTGACCGGGGTCCTGCACGGGCCAGCAACCTCGATCCCCGATCGCGCCACGCAGGACGACGCCGGCTTGACAAAGCTAATGGCACTAGCAACAATGGCGGGCATCAGGCTAAGGACATTAGCCACGCGGCTCGACCGCTGGCGGTGGATCGATCGACGAGATGGAGCGATGAAGATGATGAGCAACGAGACCCAGGCGGGCGTGACCCGCTACCTGGAGCGGCCCGAGGGGCGGGTCGCCTACGAGGTGGCCGGTGATGGTCCGCTGGTGATCTGCGTGCCGGGGATGGGCGATCTCCGGTCCGTCTTCCGTGCCCTTGAGCCGTCGCTGGTGGACGCGGGCTACCGCGTCGCCCTGATGGACCTGCGCGGACACGGGGACAGTGACACCACCTTCGGGCAGTACGACGACGTCGCCAACGGAACCGACATCGTCGCCCTTGCGCGCGAGCTCGGAGGGGGCCCGGCGGCCGTGATCGGGAACTCGATGGGTGCCGGCGCGGCCGCCTGGGCAGCGGCCGAGGACCCCGACGCCATCGGGTCGCTCATCCTCATCGGACCGTTCGTCCGCAACGCTCCGGTCGCCCGCGGAGCCGCGCTGCTGTCCCGCCTGGCGCTGATGCGACCGTGGGGTCCCGCGGCTTGGAACGCCTGGTATGCGCGGCTCTACCCGGGACGTGCTCCGGCCCATCTCGACGCCCACCGAGCGCGGATCCGCGAGAGTCTCCGGCG
>JAOUEG010000438.1 GCA_029858845.1 Chloroflexota bacterium
GTAGGCACGGACGGAGTCGCCCCGCGTGTGTCCCTGTGAGCGAGATTCCTCCCCCGCTGCCGGATCCGTGCCGGCAGCCTCACTCCGGGCGGTGTAGTAGCTGACGACCGCAAGGCCGGCCAGCATCGCCCAGATGACCGCGCCCAGCGCCAGGTGGAGCGTCTGGGTCCAGGCGGCGAGCCGGGTCAGGACCTGAAGACCGCCGACGACGATCTGGATCGCGAAGAACGCGGCGGCGCCGGTCGCGAGCCTGACGATGGTCGGATGGTCCCGCTGGGTCCGGATGGCCACGACGGCCGTGATCGCGACGATGATCGCAACGACGCCCGCGACCCATCGGTGCAGGATCTGCGCGGAACTGGCATCCGCCAGCGGCGGGACGAGCGAGCCGCCCATCAGCGGCCAGTCGGGGAAGACGAGCGCCGAGTCGGTCGCGGTGACGTGCGACCCGAACAACAGCAGGGCGAACGTCGTCACGGCCGTGAACGACGCCAGCAACGTGAACCGCTGGCTCCCGCCCCGGCCGGCGAATCGCGCCGGATATCCTGCGCGGATGGTGAGGTACACGAGCAGGCCGACGAGCGTCATCGCCGCCGCGAGGTGAGCCGTCACCGATTCGCCGCTGTTGCCGAGCCGCACGGTCTCGCGACCCAGCCATGCCTGGAAGCCCACGAGGACGACGGCTGCGAGCGACGGCCACAGGAGCGACGGTCGGTCGCGATGGTCGCGGATGGCGAGGAAGGCAAGGCCCAGGATCTCGAACCCGATGAGCGCGGCGATGTCGCGGTGGATCCACTCGATCCACGCCTTGGGATCGTCCAGCGGCGGGATGATCTGCCCGTAGCACAGCGGCCAGTCCGGGCAACCCAGCCCGGAATCGGTGGCTCGCACGATGACGCCCACGATGATCAGGAGGACGGTGGTCCCGAGCGTGAGCGCGGCGAACTTCTGGAATCGGGTCAACGGATCTCCTGCGCGGGCGGCCACCGCGCCGGACCGGGGGAACGATCCGGGGGCAGGTGGTCGAGGCGCATTCTAGCGTGAAGGCGCCATCGAGCGGCCTCGTCTACCCTCTGGCCATGATCTCCTCCCGCCCGCTCGCTCTCCTGGCCGTTGTAGCACTGCTCATCACGGCCTGCAGCGCCACCGGTGGATCACCGTCCGCCACGGACCGGTCGCCGGAGGGCGTCTGCGCCACGAGCCCGGAGCCGGAGGCGGGCTCGCTCGAGGCGTGGTCCCCGGCGTCTCAGGATCCTTCCGTCTTCCCGCAGATCGTCAATCCGGGCGGGACGATCGCGTGCGGTCAGAACCGTTTCATGTTCTCGTTCCTGGACGCAAGCAACGTCCCGGTGGCCTCTCCGGACCGGACCGTGAACGTCGCCTTCTACGACCTCGGTGCGGACCCGGAGACCGCGACGGCCACGACCGACGCCACGTTCATCTGGGCGATCGAGGGATCCGTGGGCGTGTACGTCGCCAACGTCGACCTCCCCACCGCGGGGCTCTGGGGAGCCGAGTTCCGGACGACCGCAGCGGACACCGCGCCCGAGACGGTCCGGGTCCAGTTCGACGTCCAGCCGACGTCGACGACCATCTCGGTCGGTGACGAGGCGCCCGCGTCGGACACCCCCACCCTGGCCGACGTCGATGGCGACGTCTCGAGCCTGTCCACGGACGACGAACCCGTGGAGGCGTTCTACACCACCTCGGTGGCGGACGCGTTGGCCGCGAACGAGCCATTCGTCCTCGTCTTCGCGACGCCGAAGTTCTGCGCCTCGGCTCAGTGCGGTCCGACGCTGGACCGCGTCAAGCCGATCGCGGCCGCCCATCCGGACCTGACGTTCATCAACGTGGAGCCGTATGAACTGACGTCCGTCGACGGCCAGCTCCAGCCGGTCCTGACCGGGGATCCGGCCCAGCTCACGCCGGTGGCCGCGACCGACGAGTGGAACCTCGCGGCGGAGCCGTGGGTCTTCGTCGTGGATGGCGACGGGATCGTCACGGCATCGCTCATGCTGATCTTCGGCGATCAGGAACTGGAGGACGCGATCGCCGCCGTCGAATAGCCCCAGGCCACGGCTTCGGGACGGATCGGGTCGCAGGGTCCCGGCCGGTCGGTCCGGTCAGCCGCCGACGTCCTCCAGACGTATGGCCAGCAGGACGCCGGCGTCGTCGCGATACCGGACCCGAACCGGTTCGGCGGTCGCCTGGTGCTCGGCCAGGTGTCCCGGCGGGAACTCCGCGCCGTTCTCGAGCGCATCGAGGCGGAAGTCGACC
>JAOUEG010000437.1 GCA_029858845.1 Chloroflexota bacterium
CTCGAGTTTCTCCTGGGCCGAGTCCAGAGCGGCCTGACCGGCATTGACCGAACTGATCGCCTCCTGCTGGCCGGCGCCGCCGAACGCGTAGACCGCCAGCCCCAGACCCCCGACCACGGTGATCAGGGCCAGGGCGGCAAGGGCCGCCCGGCGCTGCGCCTCGCGGCGCGATGCCAGCGGGGTCACGCGCCGGTAGGCCGGCTTGCGCCTGGGCATGAACTCCTGGACGCGGCCGACGACTCGCTCGACCGCGCCCCCCGCCGCGTCGCGGGCGTTGCCGGCGGCGCTCGAGACGGCAGCAGAGGCTGCCTGGACGTTGTCCGCAAGAGGGATCGGCGAACGGTCGGGAGCACCGGCAAGGGGTTCCGCGGGCCGGACCGGCACCAGGGTCCGGGCCCGGGTCGTCGTTGCCACCTCGGTGGCCTCGAACGCGACGGCCCCGTCGGATCCGGACCCGTCGGCCGCGACGAAGCGGGCGTGGACGTGCTCCATCGCCGACTGCGGGTGGAGGGTCAGCATCGCGTCCTTGAGTTCGTCCGGGCCAACACGCGCCACGATGTTCGGCGACACCAGCACGAGGGAGTCGCCGACCGCGATCTCCCCGCGCCACACGTCGGGCTCGAGGCCATCGGACGGCAGCCCGCGCTCCCGGTGCGGATCAGGCAGGGTCGACAGGCGTGCCTGTCGGATGAGGTAGGCCTCCGCCGGACCCACCGTCGCGACGTACATCTCGTTCCCCCGGACGACGGCCACGCCCACGCCGATCGGTCCGTTGTCGTCAGGGGAGCGAAGGCCGAGTCGGTCCGCCTGGTGGGCGAGCCGCTTGTTGGCGGTGCCGATCGCCTTCTGCAGGCAGACGCGGATGCCGGCGGACTCGTCGTAGTAGTACTCGTTGCGGATCGTCTCGGCGGCCAGGCGGGTCGCCTCGAGGGCGTGTCGAGAGCTGACCCGTGACGTCACGAGCAGGTAGAGATGGCCCTTGGAACGGGCAACCGATCCGACGCTTGGCTCGACGACCACGATCGTGTCGGGCGAGTCGGCGAGTCGATCGTGCTCGGCAACGAGCCCGATCTTCAACTGGAGTCTGGCGGCCATGCGGGCCTCGCATTGCGCGGTTGGATGGGCGAGGGTCGAACCAGGCGGGGGTAGCCGGCCCTCGCACCGGGATGGCAGGCAGGTCCGGGGATTATACGCGCGGATCCCGGGAGCGAACGCGAACCCGCAGGTCCCGGATCCCGACGCCACCCGGCGAGGCGGCGAACACGGTGATCAGTTCCGTCGCCCGGAGTCGCAGCTCCTGGGCGATGATCGGCGCATCGGCCTCGACGTCGATCGTGAAGCCCTCGAGCCGGACGACGCGGCACGCGCCGGCCGCCGCCGGGACCCGCTCGGCCACGATGGCCTCGAACGTCGCGATCGCGCGCGCGAGGCGGAGTTCGTCCTCGAGGCCGAGGGAGCGGGCGGCATCCGGGATGAGGTCGCCGATCCGACGCATGGGCCGACGCCGCGGCGGAGTCACTCGGTGCCGCCGACCGGTTCGAGCACGGCGCCGCTCGTCGACGCCCGAACCTTCCACGCCTTGGCGACCGCGACGAGCGCCGGGTCGAGGTCATCGAGGGTGGTCGTCGTCACGAACGCCTGCGGCAGCTCGGCGATCCGCCGCACGAGGTGCGCGCGACGTTCCGGGTCGAGTTCACTGAACACGTCGTCGAGCAGGAGGAGGGGCGGGCGGCCGTCGAGCTCCGTCAGCAGGTCCAGCTCGGCGATCTTGAAGGCCAGGATCGCCGTCCGCTGCTGTCCGCGCGAGGCAAACGACGCGAGGTCGCGACCCGCCAGGGCGAATTCGAGGTCGTCCCGGTGCGGCCCGATGACGGTCGCGCCATTCCAGACCTCCTTGTCCGCGGTCTCGCGCAGACGGCGCGCCAGGGCATCCCGGGGCGTCTCGCCGGCTAGGCGCGGGGCGTTGGTGACATAACGCAGCGTCAGTGGCCCGTCGGCTCCCTCGTCCGGAGCGATCTCGCGGTGGGCGGCCGAGAGCGGCAGGTCCAGTGCGTCCAGTAGTCGGAGGCGAGCTTCGACGACGCGGCCGCCCGTCTCCAGGAAGGACGCGTCCCAGAACCGGAGCTGATCGCGGGTCGCCTGCTCCTCGCGAATGGCCCTGAGCAGGCTGTTCCGTTGTTGGAGCGTCCGTCCATAGGTGGCGAGGTCGTCTGCGTACGCGGGGAAGCGGGCAGAGGCAAGTGCATCGATCGCCGACCGTCGGAGCGATGGGGCCCC
>JAOUEG010000439.1 GCA_029858845.1 Chloroflexota bacterium
CGCGCTGACCACGGGTCGCGCTGACCACGGGTCGCGCTGACCACGGGTCGCGCTGACCACGGGTCGCGCTGACCACGGGTCGCGCGTCCGCCCCTGGTTCCGCGGACCGCCAGTCAAGGTCGGTCGGAGGTGCCCGCCCCGTCGTCGCCCGGCGCCGGTCCACGCACTGCCGTATCACCCGAACCGGGTGACGACCGGGTCACCCCGATGTGGTCGAATCGATCAGACATCCAGTCACCTTGGATCCGGCTGCGTTCTCGATTCGGCTGGGATCCGATGGCCCGTGCAAAAGGAGAGATCGCGGCATGGACATCCAGCGGGAGGCCGCGCGCCTCGCATCGATCGCAACGTTCTTCGTCGTCGTCGGCTGGTTCGCCGTCTTGTACGCCCTCGTGGCCGGCGTGCTCTGGTGGATCGACCTCGCGCAGCGAGAGGCGTTCAACCTGTTCGAAGCGTTCGCCATCTCGGCCAGCGCGATCGGCGGGCCGATCTTCCTTGCCCTCATCGTGGCGGCATTCGGCCACGGAATGCGACTCTTCGCGATGTCCGTCGCCAGCCGCAGCGCATAGCGCGACGAAACAGACCGAACGATGACGAGGAGACGTCTCGCGGCGCTGGCCGTCCTGGCTCTGATCGTTGCCGCCTGCTCGGGTGGGAGCGAGGGGACGGGCGGCGAGCTGCAGGGCACGCGATGGGTCCTGCGCTCTTACGACAGCGCGGGAAGCCAGGTGCTGCTCGACGGTGATTCCTACGCGGACCTGGAGTTCACCGCGGGCCGCGCCCGGGGATTCGCCGGCTGTACCAGCTTCGACACCGTGTACCGGAGTACCGGCCGCGTGCTGTTGGTCTCACCGGCGGCGACCACGCTGCAGTCGTGCGGGGAAGAGGCCGACACGCTCCAGGCCGCGTACCTCGGTCTGCTCTCGGACAGTCGCTCGTATACCGTGCGGCGGGAGACGCTGACCATCTTCGGGCCCGATCGCGCCGCCCTGCTCATCTTCGATGCCGGAGCGCGGAACCCATTGCTCGGACGGTGGACGGTGGATTCGTTCGCCGACAGCCCAGGATCGATGACGGCGCCTCTCGAGGGCACCAGCCTGACGGTGACATTCCGCCTGGCGCGCGTGGCCGGCTCGTCCGGCTGCAACACGTTCGATGCGACGTACGGGACGAACGGGAACATCGTGGCCATCGGGCGAATGGCGACGACTCGCCTCGCCTGTCCCGACGAGGCCATGGCCCAGGAGACGGCATTCCTCGAAGTGCTCGGCGGCGTCTCGTTCGTCGAGCCCCGGGGCTCGACGCTGCTGCTCACGGACCGATTCGGCGTCCCCGGCATTACCCTGATCCGCCCAGCCTCCGTCGCGGAGTCGCCGGAGCCCTCGCCCAGTGAGGAGCCCACGGCGAGCGCCAGTGCCAGCGTGACGCCGGAGCCGTCTGCCACGCCGTCGTCCACTGCCGAGCCCAGTGCCGAACCGAGCCCGACCGCGTCGCCCACGATCGCGCCGACCGCGGCGCCGACGGCAAGCTCGGCACCCGCACCGACCGTCGCACCGCCGTCACCGCCACCGGCGACGGCCTCGTGCACGATCGACGCTGCGGGAGGAGCGACGGCCAGCATCGTCTATCCGGCCGACTGGTTCACCCTCGAGACGCCGACGGCGCTCGCGTGCCGGTTCTTCGATCCCGAGCCGATCACCATCCCGCCCGACCCCCTCGCCCTGGAGGTCGCGGTCACGATCAGGTTCGAGGCCAACCTGGCCTTCGCCGATGCGTTGGCCGGCGCCACCGATCCAGCGACCTGGGACGTCGCGCGGGTGGAGCCGTACACGGTGGCGGGATTCCCGGCCGCCCTGGTCGAGGGAACGTCCATCGATGACACCAGCGGTGTCGCGATCGGGACCACCCGCTACGCGTATCTCATCGACCTCGGGCCGAACGGCACCGCGTTCGTCGAGACGTCCGGCACGGCGGGCGACGCCTATGACCTGTTCACGACCACGGTCGACCTGATCGCGGCCCAGTCGAGCATCTCGGTTCCATCGTGAATGGGCACGGCAGCGCGCTGTGGCCCGTGGCCTAGCCTGACGCGTCCCGCTTCTCCGTATCGGCCAGTTTCTTGCGGCTGGCCTCGCGACTGCGCATGAGGTTCGAGCCCCCGGCCGGAGGTTTGGCTCGAGGATCGCGCTGAGGCGGCCCCGCGGCACGGCTCTCGGCCCGGGCTGCCATCCGATTGGCGATCGTGCTTTCGTAGCCCTGGTCCGTCGGCAGGTA
>JAOUEG010000440.1 GCA_029858845.1 Chloroflexota bacterium
TGGGCGGTCGTGGCGAGCGCCGGTGAACAGGACTGCGACGCGCTCGTCGCTGCGGATGGCGCCCAGGCGTCGCAGGTGGAGAAGGCCGGCGAGACCCGCCGTGCCGGTGACGTCCGCCGTGGTCCCAGTGGTGCGGATGGCGAGCTCGTTGGCGGCCAGCAGCTCCGACTCCTCCACGACGAGGGCGCGGCCCCCGGTCGCGAGCATCGCCTCGACGACCGCCAGCCAGTCGTACGTTTCGTCGTCGAGGATCCCGTGCGCGGCGCTCCTGGGCTCGGACTCCCACGGCCACATGTAGGCCGAGCGGTGGTGGGCGGCGCGATCGAGCGCGGCACGTACGCGGGACCGCGTGACGTCCACCCGAGTCCCCGGCGCTGCGAGGTGACCGTCGAGATCGGCAGACAGGCGGTCATAGGCGCGGAGCAGTGGCCAGCCGCCGGTCGTCTGGACCGTGTCGATATGGGGCACCGACGTCAGGACGCCGAGCGCACGCGCCTCGGCCAGTCCCTGCGCGCAGGCTGAGGCGAGGGCGCCGCCGCCGACCTGGATGATCACCCGGTCCAGGGTCATGCGCTCGCGTGCGATCGCCTCCGCCATCTCGAAGGCGAGCGTCTCGCCGCCCTCGATCGCAAGTCCGTTGAGCGGGCCTTGGCACGAGAACGGGATCGCCCCGTCATCGACGGCTGCAAGCAGTCGGCGCACGGTCGGGTCGCCATGGCGGCGCGCCGGCCGCCGGACGAGTTCGATCCGCGCGTGGAGGTGCTCGAGTCGGGCCAGGATGGCCGGGTCCGCGTCGGTTGGGACGAAGACGTCGAGCCGACGCCCGGCGGCATGCGCGATGACGGCCGCCGCCAGGGCGGCGTTCCCGCAGCTCGCGATGGCCAGCGGCCGGCCCTCGAGCGAGGGATCGAGGGTCTCGCCGACGAGCAGCTCGAGCATGATGCCCATCAGGTGGCGGGCCTTGTGTGAGCCGGCGACCCCGCCCGTCTCGTCCTTGACCCAGACGCCGTCATCCGGGCTGGATCCCAGGACGGCGCTCAGGGCATCCGCTCGCTGGAACGGTGTGATGCGGAATCCGTGGCCGTCAACGGCTGCCACGGCCCTGTCCAGCCGATGGACGAGACCGACGTAGCGCTCGTCCGACCACCCCGCTGCCCGAGCGACGTGCCAGGCACGGAACATCTGGCGATAGCGGACGAACGGGTTGGGGTCGTCGTCCGCCGCCAGCGTCGCGCGCGAGTGGTCGATCCGACGCGTCATGACATGGTCGATCTCGTCGCCCGGGGTCGCCATGTGACAGCGGGCCGGGAATGCGTCGTCCGGCGGAGCCACCACGCCGCAGCCCACGCACGCGACGGTCACGCCCGTGGCCGTCGCGATGTCGAGTGTCCGGTTCACGCCGGCACCTGCCCGCGTCCCGCGATGTGGTCGAGCGCCGCGGTCCGGGCGTTGAGATCGTCGATGCGGCGATCCCACTCGGTCACGATCGATCGCGTCTCGGTCCAGAACTCCGGCCGCCGGCGGGCTTCGAACTCGTCCACGGACACGCCCTGCTGCTCCACCCAGGTGAAGTAGCCGAGATTGAAGATCCGGTCGCGGTCGATCCGGCGGAGTTCGAGCACGTGGTCGGTTGTCGCCCCGGCGACGAACTCTCCGTACGTCTCGCCGGCAGCGACCGTGTCGAAGCCGCGGGCGAAGTCCCGGGCCACGATCCGGGCTTGCTCCGTGTCGTACATCGCCGCGCCGTCCGTCGCCACGGTGACGACGACGTCGTCCGGGCCGTAGCCCTCGTACTTCGCGACCTTGATGGCCGCCACGATGTTGCAGATGCTGGACAGACCGAGTGACTGGAACGCGCTCATCGTGGCGTCGTCCACGCCGCGCCGCTCTGCCAGGTAGTCGCGTCCCACCGGCGTTCCGAGCAGGACGGCGAGGCGATCCGTGGCCCGGTCGGACACGCCCACCACGAAGTCCGTCGCCATCACGTCGTGGATGAGCGGGATGTGCTTGTCGCCGATGCCCTGGATGTTGTGCTCGCCGAAGCCGTTCGCCAGCATCGTGGGGCACTCCAGTGCCTCCACCGCGACCGTCCGGGACCCGAAGCGCTCCCGGAGATAGTCCCCGGCGCCGATCGTCCCGGCCGAGCCGGTCGCCGACACGAACGCACGGAGCCGGATGCTCGGGTGGTCGGCGGAGAGCCGCTGGAGGACGGCCTCCACGGCCCGGCCGGTGATGACGTAGTGGGCGATATGGTTCCCGAACTCGGAGA
>JAOUEG010000055.1 GCA_029858845.1 Chloroflexota bacterium
CGTCGGCCTGCACACGATCGATGATGTTGCCTCGAGCAACTCGAGCAGGACGGACGCGAGGATCGGGAATGCCGTTGCGGTCTCCTACGACGGAGGGCGCAGCTTCCCGGTCCCCTCCCTCGTCAGCGGAAAACGCTGGCGCGCCTCGTCCCTTGAGCGGACCGCGAATGGCCCTGGCCTGCGCGACCGGGCGGAAGTCGCCGCCGACGGGCGCATCGTCTACGCCTATGGCGACGGTCGCATCGCTGCGGCAGGCCCGGCCCGGTCGGCTGGTCGGCGCCAGATCTTCGTCGCGATGATCGCGGTCCAGCGCAGCGAACTCCTGCCCCGAAGCGGGCGATAACGCCAGGCACTCGTGGATGCGGCCGGACGTCCCGACACGACCCGGGACGAGGGCCGAGTCCCTGTCGCGTACCATCGGCCCGTGGTGCACGAAACACTCCCTCCGACGACGCCGGTGGTCGTCGCGATCATTCCGGTCGGAGACCTCGAGGGCGCCAAGTCGCGCCTGGGCGCAGTGCTCGACGCGGAAGAGCGTCGAGACCTCGTCGCACGCCTGGCCGACCGGACCATCCGCAGCGCGGTCGGGACCGCCGGCTTCGCGGAGGTGCTCGTGATCACGCCGGACGACGAGGTTCGCGAACTCGCCCTCCGGGCCGGCGCCCGTCCGCTCCGGCAACGCAGCCAGGGGCTCAACGACGGCATCCGCGAGGCGCGCGACGAGGCCGTCGCCGGCGGCGCGACGGCCGTGGCGATCCTGCCCATCGATCTGCCGAACGTTTCCTCGGACGCCCTCGATGCCCTGTTGTCGCCGCTCGAGTCGGCCGGATCGGCCAGGCTCGTCGTCATCGTCCCCGACCGCCACGGGCGCGGCACGAATGCCCTCCTGCTCGCCCCACCCGACGTGATCGACGTCCACTTCGGGGGCGACAGCCGCGCGGCCCATGTTGCGGCGGCGACCGCGGCCGGGGTGCAGGTCGTCGAGCTCGGCGGTCCGCTGGCGATCGATCTCGACACACCCGACGACCTGCTCCTCGTGGAAACGGTGGACCGGGACCTGGCCCGTGGCTGACCGCGTGGAGGCCGTCGCCATCGCCGGCCTGGGCGAGATCGTCCCGGGCGACGATCTGCCCGTCATGATCGCCGCTGTCGTGGCGAAGGCGGCGGACGTCATGCCCCTGCTCGACGACGATGTTCTCGTCGTCACCCAGAAGATCGTGAGCAAGGCAGAAGGCGCGATCGTGGACCTGACGTCCGTGGAGCCCCGTCTCGAGGCGGTCGCCTTCGCAGAACGATGGGATCGCGACGCACGGCAGGTCGAGGTCGTCCTCCGCGAGGCCCGGCGCGTGGTCCGGATGGCGAACGGCGTCGTCATCACAGAGACCCACCACGGATTCGTGTGCGCCAACGGTGGCATCGATGCCTCCAACGTTGGACCGGCATCCGGCAACATCGTCACGCTGCTCCCGCGAGACCCGGACGCCTCGGCGGATGCGATCCGGGGGGCGATCCGGGAGCGGCTCGGCCACGACCTCCCGGTCATCGTGTCCGACAGTTTCGGGCGGCCGTGGCGTTGGGGCATCGTGGATGTCGCCATCGGCGTCTCCGGACTCCTCCCGCTCGAGGATCTGCGCGGACGACCGGATGCCGACGGACGCGTGATGCGCTCCACGGTCCGTGCCGTCGCCGATGAGATCGCCTCGGCCGCCGAACTCGTGCTCGGCAAGACCGCCGGCCGGCCCGTCGCCCTGGTCCGCGGTGCCACGTTCCACCGCGGCGAAGGCCGCATCCGGGACGCCCTGATCCCGTCCGAGATGGATCTGTTCCCGTAGGTCGTCAGACCGAACGGTTGCCCCGGCAACGGGATTCCGGGGTACGCTCCGTCCCATGAAAGTCGGCCTGCAGATCTGCTCGTTCACGTGGCCGGGCGGCACCGAGGCGATCGCGCCGACACTCGCCCGGATCGCACGCCAGGCCGATGACGTGGGCTTCGACTCGATCTGGGTCATGGATCACTTCTTCCAGATCCGAGGCGTGGGCCGGGTCGATGAGCCGATGCTCGAGGGCATGACGACCCTCGGCTTCATGGCCGCCCACACGACGCGCGCGCGGTTGGGCCTCATGGTCGGTGGGGTCCACTATCGGGCTCCCGCGTTGTGGATCAAGGCAACGACGACGCTCGATGTGCTCTCCGGCGGGCGCGCCTGGTTCGGGATCGGTGCCGCCTGGAACGCGGACGAGTCCCGCTCCCTCGGCTTCCCGTTCCCGCCGCTGGGGGAGCGGTTCGAGCAGCTGGAGGACACCCTGCGGCTCGCTCACGCCATGTGGTCGGGCGAACGCGGAACAGAGACGCCGCTGGAGGGACGGCAGCTGCGTGCCGCGAGACCGCTCAACAGCCCGCAGTCGATGTCACGACCTCGAGTCCCGATCATGGTCGGCGGCGGCGGCGAGCGACGGACGCTCCGGCTGGTCGCGGAGTACGCCGACGCCTGCAACGTCTTCGGTTCGCCCGAGACGATCGCGCGCAAATACAAGATCCTGGACGAGCACTGCGCCGCGGTCGGGCGCGATCCGGACGAGATCGAGCGGACCACGCTGCAGACCGTGCGCCTGGGCCCGGACGGACGCGCCACGGCGCAGACGACGTCCCAGATCGTGGATCGCTTCGGCGAGCTCTCGGACGCCGGCGCCGAACACGTCATCTTCGAGCTCAAGGATGTCCACGAGGGCGACGCACTCGAGCACATCGGCCGGGACGTCCTGCCGGCGATGCGAGCCCTCCCCTGATACCCCTAGGGAGTATGAGATCGGTGGTAGGATAACGCGATGACCGACGACAACAACCCCTTCGGCGGGTTCTCGATCTCCATGATCGACGAACCGACCGACTCCGCCCCGACCGCGGCCACCGGCGGCCCGTCGGTGATCGCCGAAGCCGGTGGGCACGCGGACGCCAAGGTCGTGATCATAGGATCGGGACCGGCCGGTCTGACCGCCGCGATCTACGCGGCACGGGCCAACCTCGAGCCGATCGTGCTGGCAGGATCGGCACCCGGGGGCCAGCTGATGCTGACGAGTGACGTCGAGAACTTCCCGGGCTTCCCGGACGGGATCCAGGGCCCGGAGTTGATGGCCGCCATGCGCTCGCAGGCCGAGCGGTTCGGGACGCGCTTCGTGGACGCCGACATCGATCGGGTGGACCTGTCGGGACGTCCGTTCCGCGTCTGGGCTCGCGGCGTCGAGTACCGGGCCCAGGCCGTCATCGTCGCCACCGGCGCTTCAGCGCTGTGGCTCGGCCTCGACTCGGAGACCCGGCTGCGCGGCCGCGGCGTCTCGGCCTGTGCCACGTGCGATGGGTTCTTCTTCCGTGACCGCGAGATCGCCGTGGTCGGCGGCGGTGACACGGCGTTCGAGGAGGCGACCTACCTGACCCGGTTCGCCACCCGGGTGCACCTGCTCCATCGACGTGACACGTTCCGGGCCAGCAAGATCATGGTCGAACGTGCCCTCGAGCACCCCAAGATC
Source organism: Chloroflexota bacterium (assembly GCA_029858845.1). GTDB lineage: Bacteria > Chloroflexota > Limnocylindria > Limnocylindrales > CSP1-4 > SPCO01. The sequence goes on from JAOUEG010000055.1 coordinate 3,526, forward strand.
GAAGTCCATCCCAACGTGGCGGTCGAGGAAGTCCTTGGCGAGGACAAGGTCCACGGGCTCCGCCTCCGGGACACCGTGACCGGCGAGACCCGTGAGATGCCCATCGAGGGCCTGTTCATCGCCATCGGCTACCAGCCCAACACCGCCGCCTTCCGCGATTGGCTGGAGGTGGACGAGAAGGGCTACCTCGTCGTCCACGACGAGACCGGATCCGCGATCGACGGCGTCTTCATCGCCGGCGACGTGCACGACCACCGCTATCGACAGGCCGTGACCGCGGCCGCGGACGGCTGCAAGGCGGCGATCGACGCCGAGCGGTGGCTCGAGGCGCAGGGCATCACCGAGGCGGCCACCTCGACCGCCTGGTGACCTTTCCACGGGGCGGCACTCGGGCCGCCACCGGCGGTACCGGGCGCGGGGGATCCGGACGGGGCGGTGGGCGGATGGGTGGCGGGTTCGGCTCCGGCCCGTCCCGCGACTTCACGCCCGTTCCGAAGGAACGCCGCGGCCGGACGATCCGCCGTATCCTGACGTTCTTCCGACCGTACCGGCTGCAGGTCGCGGTCGTGCTCGTCGCGATCCTCGCCACGAGCCTCATCGGCCTCGCGAACCCGTATCTGCTCAAACTCCTCATCGACGAGGCGATCCCGGAGCAGGACTTCTTCAAGCTGAACCTGTACGTCGGCCTGATGATCGTGCTGCCGATCCTGACGGGGCTGATCGGGATCGGCCAGACCTACCTCAACAACGTCATCGGCCAGAACGTCATGCTGGACCTGCGCGAGGCGCTCTATGCCCATCTGCAGGCCATGCCGCTGCGCTTCTTCACGGAGACGCGCACCGGCGAGATCCAGAGCCGTCTCGCCAACGACGTGGGTGGCGTCCAATCGGTCGTGACCGACACCGCCAGCAGCGTCACCAGCAATGTGGCGGTGGCGCTCAGCACCATCGTGGCGATGTGGCTGATCGACTGGCGGCTGACCCTCCTGTCGCTCGGCCTGCTCCCGTTCTTCCTGGTCCTGACCTTCCGGGTCGGCAAGATCCGACGCGAGGTCAGCACCGAGACCCAGAAGTCCCTGGCCGAGATGTCCGCACTGACCGAGGAGACGCTCAGCGTCAGCGGCATCCTGCTGTCCAAGACGTTCGGTCAGCAGGCGGCCTCGGTGCGCCGGTTCCGAGGCATCAACGTCAACCTGGCGCGGCTCCAGATCCGGCAGGCCATGGTCGGGCGCTGGTTCTTCATGATCATCGGGACGATCTTCAGCATCACCCCGGCGTTCGTGTACTGGCTGGCCGGTTGGCTGACGATCCAGGGCGACCCGACGGCCCCCACGATCGGCGACATCGTGGCGTTCACGACACTGCAGAGCCGTCTCTTCTTCCCGATGGGCCAGCTCCTCAGTGTCCAGGTGGAGATCCAGGGCGCCCTTGCGCTGTTCGACCGGATCTTCGAGTACCTGGAGATGGACCCGGAGATCGTCGACGCGCCGGATGCTGTGGCCCTGACCCACGACACCGTCCGCGGACAGGTCCGCTTCCGCGACGTGTCCTTCCGCTACCCCACCGAAGTGGTCCCCTCGGCGCGAGCGCTCGATGCGATGGCCGAGGCTCCGCCGCACCTGGAACCCGAGGAGGTGGCTGCGGCCATCGCCGCAGCCCCCGTGGACGAACCCGCCGTGGAGGCCCTGACGGAGCCGCCCGAGACCGGGCTCGTCGAGCCGGCACCCGAGTCGGCGCGAACGCAACCGACGTTCGGGCTCGAGCACGTCGACCTCGAGGCGCAGCCGGGGGAGCTGGTCGCCCTCGTGGGCCCATCCGGGAGTGGCAAGACGACCACGACGTACCTGATCCCGCGGCTGTACGACGTCGACGGCGGAGCGGTCGAGATCGACGGCATCGACGTGCGACGGATCAAGCTCGGATCGCTCGGGGAGATCATCGGGGTGGTGACCCAGGAGACCTACCTGTTCCACGCCTCGGTGCGCGACAATCTGCGCTACGCACGTCCGGACGCGACCGATGCGGAGGTCGAGGCGGCGACCCGGGCCGCGGCCATCCACGATCGGATCGCGGAGCTGCCGGAGGGGTATGACACGTTCGTGGGGGAACGCGGCTACAAGCTGTCCGGCGGCGAGAAGCAGCGGATCGCCATCGCCCGCGTCCTGCTCAAGGATCCGAGGATCCTCATCCTCGACGAGGCGACCTCCGCGCTGGACACGGTGTCCGAACGGTTGATCCAGGCTGCGTTCGAGCGCCTCATGGAGGGTCGCACGACCATCGCGATCGCCCACCGGTTGTCCACCATCCTGCGGGCGGACCGGATCCTGGTCTACGACGGCGGGCGCATCGTGGAACGGGGGACCCACGGCGAGCTGCTCGCGTTGGACGGGCTGTATGCACGCCTCTATCGCGAGCAGTTCCTCGCCGAGCATGCGACCGGGCCCGCGAACGGTGCTGGTGCGCCGGGCGAGCACGGTGCGACCGCGTCCGCCGAAGCCGCGGTCCCGCTGGCAGACTGACGAGCATGCCGACCCACAAGTCCGTCAGCCTCGAACACCTCGGCGGGATGCGGTTCCATGCGATCCCGAGCTCGGGGCACGAGCTCGACTTCGACGACCGCGAATCGGACCAGGGCGGCAGCCCGGTCGAGACGATCCTGGCGGCCCTCGCGTCCTGCTCGGCGATGGACGTCATCTCGATCGCGACGAAGAAGCGGCAGTCGGTCAGCTCCTACCGGCTCGAAGTCTCGGGCAGCCAGCGCGATGCCTACCCGAAGGTCTTCACCGACATCGATCTCGTCCACGTGATCGAGGGCGCGAACCTCGCGGAGGCGGCCATCCGGCGGGCCATCGAGCTCTCGGCGACGAAGTACTGCCCGGTCAACGCCATGATCTCGGCGGGGGCCACCGTCGTGCACCATCGCTATCGGATCCGATCGTCCGGCGCCGCGTCGTACGAGGCGGAAGGCGAAGTCCTCGCGACGGGACCCTTCCAGCGGCCGGACGTCGTCGGGAGCTAGGTCCCCGCGCGCCGGGTCGACGGCCATGATCCGCACGAGGCGGGATGATGATGTTGCATGATTATCCATTGACCATGTATAGTCATTCACCCATGACGGCGGTCCCCCAGCTCCCGGCGAGCCACCCGAGTCAGCCCCCTGCGAGGGGCTGCACGCGCCCGTGAGCGCGGGACTCGAGTCGCCCGCGGGGATCGCGGCGGACCAGCCGTCGTCGGGGATCCTGCCGCGCAGCTTGCGCGGCGTCCCGGCCGAGAACGCCGACGGCCCACGTCGGATCCGCGTCGGGATCGTCGGGGCGACCGGCTATGTCGGCGCCGAGCTGATCCGGCTCCTGTCGCGCCATCCCGACGTGGAGATCGTCGGCCTGGCCGGACGTGATCGCCAGGATGAACCGATCGGCGGCCATCATCCGCACCTCAGCATCACGGATCTCAAGGTCGCGACGCAGCTGCCGCCGACCGATGCCGTGTTCCTCGCCCTCCCACACGGTGCCGCGGCGCGGATGGTCCCGTCGTTGGTGGATGCCGGCGCCGCGATCATCGACCTCGGCCCGGACTTCCGCCTGCGGGATCCGGACGACTATCCCCGGTGGTACGGCTTCGAGCACCCGCGACCGGACCTGCTGGACCTGGCCGTCTACGGACTCCCGGAACTGCATCGCCGCGAGCTGACGGCCCTCGTCGAGCAGCCGATCGCGATCGTCGGGTCGCCTGGCTGCTACCCCACGGCCACGATCCTCGCCCTCGCGCCACTCGCCCGCGCCGGACTCATCGGCGACCTGGTGGTGGATGCCAAGTCCGGGGTATCCGGCGCCGGCCGTGAGGCGAAGGTGGATCTGATGTTCGGCGAGGTCAACGAGAGCGTGAAAGCCTACGGCCTCGGTGGCCATCGCCACGTCGCCGAGATCGAGCAGGAGCTCTCGGTCGCTGCCGCCCGCGAGGGATTGGACCCGGGCGCGAATCCCGGGGTGATCGGGGTGGACTTCCTGCCGCACCTCATCCCCATGACCCGCGGGATCCTGTCCACCAACCATGTCCGCCCGACTCGGCCCATCACCCAACCGGAGCTGGACGAGCTGTACGCGGGCGCCTATCGCGATGAGCCGTTCGTGCGGATGGTGAGCACACCGCCGGCGACCAAGCACACCACCGGCAGCAACCACGTGCTGGTGCACGTCCGCCTCGACGAGCGCACCGGCCGGATCATCGTGATCGGCGTCGAGGACAACCTCGTGAAGGGGGCCGCCGGCCAGGCCATCCAGTCGTTCAACCTCGTCCACGGCCTGCCGGAGACGACCGGCCTCGACCAGCTCCCGCTCGCGCCATGACCGAGGTCGCCATCGAGGGCGTGCGCCGGGCGGGACCGGATCGCGACCTTCCCCCGGTCCGTCGTGCTGCGGTCATCCCGGCCGGATTCCGGGCAGGCGGCGCGGCCGCCGGCATCAAGGCATCGGGACGGCCCGACATCGCCCTCATCGCCGCGACGGCGGGGCCGGTCGCAGCGGCCGCCGTCTTCACCCCGAACGCCTTCGCGGCGGCGCCGGTGCGCCTGTCGCGAGCCAATCTGGCGACGACCTCGGGCGATCCCCGCGGGGGCTACGGGTCGGCTCGGGCGGTGATCTGCACGAGCGGTTGTGCGAACGCCGCCACCGGCGTGGACGGCGACCGCGACCAGGCGGCCGTGGGGCGCCTCGTGGCCGATGCCCTGGGCCTGGATGAGGTGCACGTCCTGCATCTGTCGACCGGCGTCATCGGGACCCGGCTTCCCCTGGCGAATGTGGGCAGCGGCCTCGACTCGCTCGTTCCCGGACTCGCCGCGGACGATGGCGCTCTGGCGGCGGCGGCCGAGGCACTCCGGACCACCGACTCGGTCAGCAAGGTGGCCACGGCCACGGTCAGCCTGCCCGGACCGGACGGGCGGGCGGTGCCGGTCACGGTGACCGGCCTCGCCAAGGGCGTGGGGATGATCCACCCGGCGATGGCCACGATGCTGTCCGTCGTGCTCACCGACGCGGCGATCGACCCGGCGCTGCTGTGGAGCCTGCTGCGCCCGGCCGCCGCCCGTACCTGGGACCAGCTCTCGGTCGACGGCGACACGAGCACCAACGACACGGTGTTCGTCCTGGCCTCGGGGGCGTCGGCGGCGGCGGCGGTCGTGGGGGGATCGGAGGCGGCCGAGGCCCTTGGCGCCGCGCTCGAAGCCGTCGCCCGCGACCTTGCCCGGCAGCAGGCAGCCGACGGCGAGGGCGCCACCATCCTCATCACGGCACAGGTGACCGGCGCCCGGGACGACGCCGCGGCGCGGGCCGTGGCTCGAGCGATCGTGAGCTCGAGCCTGTTCAAGGCAGCCGCCCACGGGAAGGATCCCAACTGGGGTCGGATCGCCGGCGCGGCGGGGAACGCGACGCTGGCCGGAGCGGGCGTCCTCGAGGCAGCCGGCCTGCCTGCCGAGGAAGCGGCCGCTCGCGCCGGTCGGCCAGTCGTGCTCGACCCGAGCCTGCTGCGCATCACGATCGCCGACTTCCTCGTATTCGACGGCCGCCAAGGGGGGCCCGTCGCGTTCGATCGCGCCGCGGCGCGCGCGGCCATGGACGCGCCGGAACTCGTCGTCGGCCTGGATCTGGGGCTCGGAAGCGGGACTGGGGAGGCGTTCGGTTGCGACCTGACCGAGGCCTACGTGATCGAGAACAGCGAGTACACGACCTGATGAGCGAGATCGTCGTCGTCAAGCTCGGCGGGACCACCATCGGCGAGCAATCGCAGGTGCTCGC
>JAOUEG010000441.1 GCA_029858845.1 Chloroflexota bacterium
CCTGACGATCCGCTGGAACGTGATGGCCGGACCGGGTCAGATGCCGCTGGACCCCGGCCGCTGGCGACTGGAGGTAAGCGGATCCCCGATCCGGGTGTCCGGTGGATCGCCGGAACCCGGGACGGTCGCGGCTCGCTTCGCCTACGCGCGCGGCGAGATCGTCGTGGTGCCGACGATCGGATCCGGTGACGGCGCGCTGTGGCTGGACGTCGGCCTCGCGCAGACCGACCCGGGGTCGAGGCCGGTCGCGCCCCGCCGCTCGGGTCCCGGTCAGCGAATCCGACGGCTGTGGAATCGCCAGCGCAGGCGCATCTTCCGGACCCTGTATGCCATCGCCAGACGCGTCACTCGCCGCACCGGGCGGAGGATCCTGTTCGCATCCGATTCGCGGGCTGAGCTTGGCGGCAACCTCAAGGTGGTCTGGGACCGGATGATCGACCGCGGATTGGATCGCGACTATCGACTCCTCAAGCTCTTCAGGCCGAGCATCACCGATCGCCGCAGCCTTCGCGACCGGATCAGGATGCCCTGGCTGCTCGCCACCGCCGACGTGATCCTGATCGACGACTACATGCCCGTGATCTACGGGATCGACGACCCCGGCGTGCGGATCATCCAGCTGTGGCACGCGTCCGGGGCCTTCAAGACCGTGGGCTACAGCCGCGTCGGCAAAGCCGGGGGCCCGAGTCCCTTCTCGCGCATCCACAAGAACTACTCATACGCGATCGTCAGTTCGGACCATGACGTCCCGTTCTACGCGGAGGCCTTCGGGATCCCGGAGTCACGGGTCGTGCCGACCGGTATCCCGCGCATGGACCGCTTCTTCGACTCGGAGGCCAGAGCGCGAGGCCGCGAGGCGGCCCTCGCGGCCTTCCCGATGTCTCGTGGGCGGACCGCCATCCTCTTCGCGCCGACCTTCCGCGGCGGTACGCGGACAGCCTCGTACGACACGGGTCGCATCGACTACGAGGCGCTTCACGCCCTTGCCACCGAGAAGGACGCGGTCGTCATCTTCAAGATGCACCCGTTCGTGCGCGAACCCCTGCGCATCCCCGCCGCCCTGCGCGATCGACTCGTGGATGCGACGGCGTCGCCGGTCGACGTCAACGACCTGCTGTTCGTGGTCGACCTCCTCATCACGGACTACTCGTCCATCGTGTTCGAGTTCTCGACGCTGGGGCGTCCGATGCTGTTCTTCGCGTACGATCTGGAGGAATACGTCGCCGACCGCGACTTCTACGTGCCGTTCGAGGAGTTCGTGCCGGGCCGGATCGTCCGGACCTTCGATGCCCTCCTCGACGCGATCCGACGGGAGGACTATGAGCTGGAGAAGGTGCACGCCTTCGCGGCGCGCCATTTCGACCACCTCGATGGCAGCTCGACCGATCGGGTCATCGACGAGCTCGTGATCGCGCGTTGAGGGTTCTCCGGAACGTGGGCGCTCCCGGATCGCGGTGGCCCGGATGACGTATCGCCTGCGATCCTTCGTCGTCCGCGTCGTCTTCGCGCTTGCCCGCCTGCTCCCGCTGCGCCGGCGCGTGGTCCTGGCAACTACCCACGACGCCGTCCTGCGAGGCAACCTGGCCGTCATCCGCGACGCCCTCGAGGAGATGGACTCGCCCATCCCGGTGGTGGTGATCGCCCATGCCGCACCACGGAGCAGGCGAGCCCGGCTGGGAGCGCTGTGGGCCGCGGCGCGGGCCGCCTACCACCTGGCCACGGCCCGCCTGTTCATCGTCGACGACTACTTCTTCCCGATCTACGTGATCCGGCCGCGGCGCGGCACCGCCATCGTCCAGACGTGGCACGCATCGGGCGCGTTCAAGAAGTGGGGCTACAGCGTGCTCGACAAGTCGTTCGGTGTCACCGAGGAGGTCACGAAGCGCGTTCGCATCCACGGCAACTACGATGTCTGCCTGGTCAGCTCACAGGCGGTCGCTCCGTTCTACGCGGAGGCCTTCAGGCAGCCGCTCGACCTGTTCGTGGCCGACGTGGGGGTCCCCCGGACGGACGCACTCTTCGACGTCGATCGGATCGCCCGGGTGCGCCATCGAACGCGGGAGCACTACGGGATCCCGGATGACAAGCGTGTGGTGCTCTATGCGCCCACGTTCCGCGGGGACAGCGTCGGGCGGGCGGTCGCCGGGCCGACCCTGGATCTGGCCGCGCTCGAGGCGCGTCTCGGGGCCGATCACGTCGTTCTCCTCCGCCTGCACCCATTCGTCCGCGAGGGCATCGCGACCACGGCAGGACTC
>JAOUEG010000442.1 GCA_029858845.1 Chloroflexota bacterium
TGGCCGCCGCGCGCCCGATGCCCTGGCTGGCGCCGGTGATGATCACGGTCCTGCCCACGGCGATCAGCTGCTCCGGCCCAGGAGATCCGCGTAGATCGCCTCCGCGGTCACCGTGTCCGTGGGCACCGTGATCTTGATGTTCTCGTGCGATCCCGGCAGGATCCGGACCGGTTCGCCGGCATAGTGGAAGAACAGGCCGGCGTCCTCGGTGAAGGCGGCATCGTCACGCCGGGCTGCCTCGTGGGCAGCGCGCAGCTTCGCCAGGCCGAACTTCTGCGGGAGCTGGACATTGACGAGCTCGTCCCGGTCCAGCAGGCCCTCCACGTAGGCATGGCCCTTGATGACCGTGAACGCGATGGGAATGCCGTACATGACGTTCTCGTCCGGTGCGTCCATCAGCGTGCGGAACGTGTCGACGGTGATCAGTGGCCGGACCGCCTCATGGATGAGGACGGAATCCATGTCGCCCAGCGCGACGAGTCCGTTGTAGACCGATTCCTGCCGCGACGCCCCGCCCAGGATGCACTCGAACTTGGCGCCCAGCCGATGGTTGGCGATGAGTTCGCGGGTTGCCTCGAGGTGAGCCTCGGGGCACGTGATCACCACGCGCTCGATCTCGTCGATCGCGCGCGCCTTCTCCAGCACGTGCACGATCAGTGGCTTCCCGCCGAGGAGCAGGAACTGCTTCGGGAACGGACGCCCGATCCGCTTCCCGATCCCACCGGCGAGTACCACCAGGCCGGTTGTCATCGATCCCTCCAGTCCACGCCGCCGTCCCTCCGTTCGCTCACGTCCCGCTCATCATGCCAGCGGCACCGCCCTCAGGACGGGTCGTGCCGGCGGACGTCGAGGACCTGGCCCGTCAGGTCCGTCCCCAGCAGCCGAAGGGTGGCCTTCGCGACATCGCCCGATTGCAGCAGGCCATCGCGCGCCTCGTCCGGGAACGCCCGACGGCGCATCGGCGTATCCGTTCGCTCCGGGCTGATCGCGTTCACGCGGATCCCCTCGTCCGCCCATTCGGCGGCGAGGCCCTGGACGAGATTGACGACGGCGGCCTTGCTGGCGGAGTAGGCGACGTAGCCGGGGCGGCCCAGCGTGAACGAGCTTGACGCAAAGGCCGTGAAGGACCCTCGGCTGTCGCGGAGGTGCGCGTGGGCGGCGCGGGCCACGTACAGCGTCCCGGTCACGTTGACATCGATGACCTCGGCGATCCCGGCGGCATCGCCTTCGACGATCGGGCCCACCCGCAGGATCCCGGCGGTGCAGATCACGTGATCGAGGCCGCCGAGTTGCGATGCCGCACCGTCGACCCGCTCGCGGACGACCTCCGGATCGCGGACGTCCAGGCCCCGTGACCGCCCGTCGACGGCCACCGACGAACCTCGTCGGCGGGCCTCCTCGGCGATCGCTTCCCCGATGCCGTGGGTCCCGCCGACCACCAGGAGACGTGAGCCCTCGAGACTCCGTTCAGCCCGTACCAGCCCATCGGCCGCCGGATCCAAGAGCTGCATCTGGAGCATCCGGTCCGCCATGACCATGTCGATCCGGGTCGTGATCTTGAGGTTGACCTCGTCACCGGCGACGGCCGCGAGCCGGACGCCGGGCACGTACCGGAGGACCAGGCTGCAGTCGTCGGTAGCGGTCAGATCCCCGGCCTCGGCGGCGGCGGCGTAGGCCCGCGCAAGGATGCCGGCACGGAAGACCTGCGGTGTCTGGCCACGGCGATAGCGAGATCGATCAGGGATCTCGACCACGCTCCCCCCGTCCACGATGACCAGCGTGTCAGCGCTCGGGATGACCGTATCGGAGGCGTCCGCCGTACCGCTCGCGATCGGCTCGATGGACCGCCGAACCACGTCGACCGGCACGAGAGGCCGGACGGCGTCGTGGACCAGGACGATGTCGTCGTCGTCGGCGGCGAGGCTGGCCAGGCCGTTGCGCGTGCTCTCGTTCCGTGTCGATCCGCCGGCGACGACCTTGGTCGGGATCGGCAGGCCGGCCCGCTCCAGCGCGGCACTCGTCTCGGCCAGCCAGGCCGGATGAGAGACGACGACGAGTTGGTCCACGCCTGCTGCTGCGACGCCTCGCGCACTGCGAACGAGGATCTGCTCGCCCGCGAGTCGCACGAATTGCTTGGGGATGTCGGCGCCGAAGCGATTGCCATCGCCGCCGGCGAGCAGGAGCGCGTGGATTCGCATCGATCCTCGGGTGACTCGGCCGCGCGGTCATCGGGCGACGGCCGT
>JAOUEG010000443.1 GCA_029858845.1 Chloroflexota bacterium
GTATCGGCGCGGACGGGTTCCTGGAAGCGATGGCCGGGCGAGGAAGCGGGACCACGCGCCCAGCCGAGCTCCGATGCCTGCGGGAGCCAGTCGAAGGTCTCGCCCGCCCCGGCCAATTCGACCGTCCGGGTACCGGATGGCAGGAAGTCGAGCAGCGCGCCGAGCACGACCGAAGCGCCGGCCTCCGGTTGCGGGCCGGCCACGATGCAGGGCACGCGACCCTCGAAAAGCAGCCACAGCGTGGCGGCCAGCTCCGCATCGAGCGTGCCGGCCCGGACCAGGTCGACGATGGAAGATGGCCTGGGCGGGTCAGGCCGGAGGGCCGGAGCGGGTCTGGCGTCGGCCATGGCGATCTCCGAAGGCGACGGGATTCCGGGCTCGGGCGGGCAGCGTACGACCGACGTCCGGGAGCGTCAAACGGCCGGCGGAGTCCGGCCGGCCTCACGCGCGCACGAATCCCGTCCCGCGAGTGGCATCGCATCGCCGCACGTCCCGCGCGCAGCTCGCGAAAGCACTCGGAGGGGCTACGGAGTTGCCGGCCCGACGACTACGATGTCGCCGTGTCAGTCACCGTCCGGCCCCTGACCGCCGACCGCCTACCGGACCTGGCAGCCCTGTTCGCCCAGGGAGGCGACCCGAAGTGGTGCTGGTGCGCGTATTTCCGGGTGCGCGGGCGCGACTGGACCAACGCCACGGCATCGGAGAACCGCGCCGTTCTCGAGGCCGCCGCCGACAACCCGGACCACAAGCCGGGGCTCGTGGCCTACCGCGACGGGGAGGCCGTCGGATGGGTCAGCGTCGGACCGCGTGAGGACTACGAACGACTCACCTATTCGCAGCTCCTTGCACCCGTGGACGAGACGCCGGTGTGGTCGATCGTCTGCTTCGTCGTTGCCCGCCGATCTCGCGGCCAGGGCATCGCCGCTGCTCTGCTCGAGGCCGCCATCGACCATGCCCGGTCCCATGGCGCGTCCATGCTCGAGGCCTATCCGGTCGAGGTCCCCGAGGATGCCAGGGTGCCTTCGGCGAACGCGTACCGGGGCACGCTGACGATGTTCGAACGAGCCGGCTTCACGGTGGTGGAGCGGCGCCAGTGGAATGCGGCGAGCCCTCCTCGACCGATCGTCCGGAAGCGGCTCTAGCCCCTGGTGCGACATCCGTCCCGTCCCGGGCATCGTCGTTCGTCCATATTGACATCGCCCGGGAACTCGGCCTAGACTGCCGATCGGCTCGCATGTCGCGCGCACGGATCGCATGAAAGAGGAGGCGGCTCGAATGACGACGATGACGCTCCTCACCCGCTGCCTTGCGCCCATCAGTGATGGCGCAAGCGGGAGATCTGTGCCCTACTCGAGCTAGCCGCAGGCGGCAGGACCGCCCTCCGGACAGACCACGAGCCGTGGGCCAGATCGGGCCCCCGGCTTTTTTGATGCCCTCCCCTGCCTGACGGCACGACCCAGGACATCGTGAGCCGCGAGCCCATCCCGATGCAGATCGGACGAGGCCCGCGGCTCGTTCCATGTCCAGCTCATCCCGACCACTGCTGCACTTGCTCATCGGAGACCCATCGTGACCGCCCTCATCGAACGACTGAGAACAAGACCCATCTCGACTCCCGTCCCTCGACAGGCCGCGGACGTCTTCCCGGCGCTGCTCATCGATGGCGTCGGAAAGTCGTTCGTGGTCGGCCGCGGGCGCAAGCCCGTCGCTGCGATCTCGGACGTGCACCTGCGCCTGGAGCGTGGCGAGATCCACGGGGTCCTGGGAGCCAACGGTTCGGGCAAGTCCACCCTGATCCGCCTGATCAGTGGGCTCCTGACCCTCGACGCGGGCCGGATCGAGGTCTTCGGGCTCGATGTCGAGCGCGACGAGATGGCGGTCAAGCGCCTGATCAACCGGGTCAGCGTGGACGCCGCGTTCTTCAAGAAGCTGAGCCCCATGGAGAACCTGCTCTTCGCGGCGCGACTGTACGGCCTGGACGGCCGCGCAGCCCGCAGCGACGCGCTCGCGATCCTGGGCCGGCTCGGCATCAGCGAGAAGCGCGTCGGCCGGCCCGTGGAGCAGATGAGCCGGGGGATGCAGCAGAAGGTCGCGATCGCGCGGGCTCTGCTGACCAGCCCGACGCTGCTGCTCCTGGACGAGCCGACCACCGGCCTGGACCCGCGAAGCAAGCTCGACGTCCAGACGTTCATCGAGGAGATCAACGCCACCCACGACGCCACGATCGTCCTGACGACGCAC
>JAOUEG010000444.1 GCA_029858845.1 Chloroflexota bacterium
TGAAGAGCGCGAGGTAGTTGGGTTGCGACGGGCGCCCCACCCCGTGGTACGCGTCGGCGAGGCCACCCCGGCCGATGAGGCTGTTGAGGAACGGCGCGTCCGGGGAGCCCACGATGCGTTCGTAGCCCTTGTTCTCCAGTACGATCACCCAGACGTGGTCCAGGGCGGGGACGGGCCCGACCGGGGACGGGCTCGGCGAGTCCGTCGCGCCGGCAGGCAGGCAGCCCCCGACCAGCGTCGCGACGGCCAGCGTGACGGGCAGGAGGAGACGGCCTGGTCGAACGCGCAGCCTGACCACGGTCAGCGGGACTTGCCGCCCCCGAACAGGGTCCCGAAGATGCCGCGCACGACGTCCTGGCCGAGCCGTGAGGTCACGACCTTCCCGCCGGTCCGGATCGCCGAGTCGATGGAGCGCTGGCGAGCCCGGGCCGCGGCGGCGGCGGCCTTCTCCTCGGCCTTCCGCTGCCGTTCGGCCTCGCGCTCGGCCTTGGCACGGGCGGCGTCGATCGCCTTCTGCTGGCGCTTCAGCTCGCGCTCGACCTGCGCCGGCGTCATCGTGTTCATCCCGGTGGCCGTGGTCGGGTCGACCCCCGCCCGGACGGCGGCCTCTCGCGTCGCATCGATGGCGGCCTGGCGGGCGGCCGCGATCTTCGCCGTGATCCGCTCGTGGGCGCTGTCGCGATCGATCGGCGTGCCGTACTTGGCCTGGAGCGGGCTCATCGCGATGTGCCCCCGGAAGACGACTTCCTCGACGGGCGCCATGAGGGAATCGGGCGCGAGCAGGCGTGTCGCGGCGAGCGGGGTCGGCACGCCACGTGGGGACAGGACCGTGACCAGCGCCTCGCCGGTGCCCAGGGACGTGATCGTGCGCTCGACGTCGTAGAAGTCGGTCATCGGGAAGGTGCGAGCGGTCTTGCGCAACGCGTCGGCGTCCTCCGGGGTGAAGGCGCGCAGGGCGTGCTGGATCCGGTTGCCCAGCTGCGAGAGGACCGCCGACGGGACGTCGGTCGGCGCCTGCGTGACGAAGTAGACGCCGACGCCCTTGGACCGGATCAGCCGGGCCGTCCGCTCCACCTGGTCCATGAGCGCCTCCGAGGCGTCATCGAACAGCAGGTGCGCCTCGTCGAAGAAGAAGCACAGCTTCGGCTTGGGCAGGTCGCCCGCCTCCGGGAGCCCCTCGTAGAGCTGGGCGAGCATCCAGAGCATGAACGTGGAGAACAGCCGGGGCTTGTCCATGACATCGGACAACTCGAGGATGCTGACGACGCCGGCGCCCTCGGGCGTGGTCCGGAGCAGGTCGTCCACGTCGAACTCGGGCTCGCCGAAGAAGATGTCCGCGCCCTCCTGCTCGAGGACGACGATGGAGCGCAGCAGCACGCCGACCGAGGCCGCGGACATCCCACCGTACTCGGCCAGGATCGGCTTGCCCTCGTCCGACGAGAGGAACTTGAGGGTCGTGGCCAGGTCCTTGAGGTCCAGCAGCGGCAGGTCGGTGTCGTCGCAGTACTTGAACACGAGCGCGAGGATGCTGGTCTGGGTCTCGTTGAGGTCCATCACCTTGCCCAGCAGGAGCGGGCCGAAGGAGTGGACGGTGGCCCGGACCTGCGTCCCCAGCTTTCCGGACAACGACAGGAACTCGACCGGGTGGCCGGACGGCTCGAAGGTCCAGGCGAGCGACTCGTTCCGCTCGATGAGCTTGGGGTGCGTCGTGCCGCCGGGCGCGGCGAGGCCCGTCAGGTCGCCCTTGATGTCCGCGACGAAGACCGGCACGCCGGCACGCGACAGCTGTCCGGCCATGAGTTGCAGGGTCTTGGTCTTGCCGGTCCCGGTGGCACCGGCGATGAGCCCGTGGCGGTTGAGCATCGACAGCGCGACCTGCACGCGCGTGTCGTTGAACAGCTCGCCGTCGTGCATGGCGCTGCCGATGACGATCGTCGGCTCATCGAACGTGTACCCGGTCGCGATCGAGTCCCGGAACGCCTGGTCCATCCACGACTCCAGAGGGTTGCACGACCGGAGATCCACGGGGATTCCGGCGAGGTCGCCAGAGTATCATCGGGCCACGAAGGCGACGTTCGGACAGGCGCTCGGCAGACCCGCGGCCGAGGCCGGCAGCGTACGGGAGGAAACGGGCCATGTGGGCCGAGTTCAAGGCATTCCTGCTCAAGAGCAATGCACTCGCGCTGGCCATCGGCGTCATCATCGGCGCCGCGCTGGGCACGGTCGTGACGT
>JAOUEG010000445.1 GCA_029858845.1 Chloroflexota bacterium
CGAGGTCCGCGGGCTCAAGCTCAAGATCAGCAAGATCCCGATCCCGGTCTCCTACAGCGCCGCCTTCGAGGGCGAGCGCGTCCGCAAGGAGCAGCTCCGGGTCGAGTTCGGGCGCAGCCTGACCCCGGCCTTCGAGTACCTCCGTTCGCGGGAGCTGAACGAGATCGAGGACGGCCAGATCGAGGTGATCGGGCCGGACCTGGACACCGCCGAGGTCGGTGGGTCGATGCCGCTGGGCATCATGATCGAGGTCGCCGGGCGCAAGCTGCAAAAGGACTTCGAGCCGATCCTGGAGCGCCAGGTCCATCGCTTCATCAACGGCGCCATGGGCGTGATGCACATCGGTCAGCGCGACCTGCCTTGGATCCGGATGTCCACCGAGGCCTATGACGCCGGCTTCCGGCTGCGCGACTTCGGCGTGATCCTCCATGCCAAATACCTGGAGGAGTTCCCGGCGATCGTGGACAAGGTGGCCGTGAAGATCTACTCGGACCCCGAGCAGATCGAGCGCATCATCGACGAGGCCCGGGTGATCTGGGCAGAGCGCGACGAGCGCGTCGCCGGCATGACCGACGAGACGGTCGACATCTTCTACTCGTGCACGCTGTGCCAGTCGTATGCACCCAACCACGTGTGCGTCATCTCACCCGAACGGCTCGGGCTGTGCGGCGCCTACAACTGGCTGGACGGCAAGGTCAGCCACGAGATCAACCCGAGCGGCCCCAACCAGCCGATCGAGAAGGGCGCCTGCCTGGACGGCAAGCTGGGCCTGTTCTCGGGGATCAACGAGTTCGTCGCGGCCAAGTCCAACAAGACCGTGGACCAGGTCAGCCTGTACTCGATGATGATGGCCCCGATGACCTCGTGCGGCTGCTTCGAGTGCATCATGGGCGTGGCCCCCGAGGCCAACGGCGTGGTCGTCGTCAACCGCGAGTACGCGGGGATGACGCCGCTGGGTATGAGCTTCAGCACCCTCGCCGGACTGGTCGGCGGCGGGATCCAGACACCCGGCTTCCTCGGCGTCGGCCGTCTCTACCTGACCAGCCGGAAGTTCATCCCCGCCGACGGTGGGTTGCAGCGCCTCGTCTGGATGCCTCGCGAGCTGAAGGACGCCCTGCGTGAACGACTGGTTGCACGGTCGGTCGAGATCGAAGACGAGGCGTTCGTCGACAGGATCGCCGACGAGACCGTGGCCACGACGACGGAGGAACTGGTCGCGTTCCTGGAGCGCGCCCAGCATCCCGCCCTGACCATGCCATCCATCCTGTGAGCGCCGCCGAGCGCCTAGCGAGAGGTCGAACACCATGCCCCTGACGGCCCTCGATATCTACAAGGTCCTCCCGAAGACGAACTGTGGCGAGTGCGGCGTCCCGACCTGCCTGGCCTTCGCCATGCAGCTGGCGACGAAGAAGGCCGCCATCGACGAGTGCCCGTACGCCACGGACGACGCGAAGACGACCCTCGCCGGAGCGGCGGCCCCGCCGATCCGCCAGGTCAGCTTCGGCCCGGCGGAGCAGTGCGTGGTGATGGGCAAGGAGACCGTCCTCTTCCGCCACGAGGAGACGTTCTACCACCCGACGGCGCTGGCGGTTCGGATCCAGGCGGATCGGCCCGACGATCAGTTGCGCGCCGCCCTGGAGCGGGTCAAGAGCCTCGTCTTCGATCGCGTCGGACAGTTCGTCCGCGTCGAGGCGGTCGCCCTGGTGGACCCGGACGGGGACGCCACCCGGTTCGCGGCCGCGGCGGCGCTGGCGGCGGAGGCTGACCTCGCCGTGATCCTCAGCAGCGCATCGCCAGCGGTGATCGAGGCCGCGCTGCCCGCGCTCGCCGGCCGGCGCCCACTCGTGGACGCGGCGACGGGCGAGAACTGGGAGGCCATGGCACGCCTGGCCAAGGACCATGACTGCCCATTGGTCGTCCGGGGCACGAACATGGACGAGCTGGCGGACCTCACGACCCGGATCGCCGCGCTCGGTCTGACCGATCTCGTCGTGGACAGCGGCGCACGAGGCATGGCTGCGACGCTCCAGGACCTGACCCAGTTCCGGCGTCTGGCGCTTCGGCGCCAGTTCCGGCCGTTCGGCTACCCCGCCCTTGCCGTGGTCACGGCGGAAGATCCGCTCGACCAGGTCAACCAGGCGACAGCCTATGTCTGCAAGTACGCCGGTCTCGTGATGGTCCCGGAGCTGGAGCCCTGGCAGGCGCTCGCGATCGTCACCGCCCGCCAGAAC
>JAOUEG010000056.1 GCA_029858845.1 Chloroflexota bacterium
ACACCCTGCCTCACCGACGGAATCGAGCACGTAGCTTCCATCCTCGAATGGCCCAGACAGGGCCTCCGTACTGTACGTTGCCAGTTCCAGGTTCGTCTGCATCCACGACGCCATCTCGGCGACGTCACCTTCGTCGATCGCGTAGACGGCGCTGAATGGCTCAGCGGTGGCGTCGGCGGCGGTGGTGCTCCCCGGATAGCGAGGAAAGCCAGGGGGAACCGAATCCCAGATGCGGCCCCAATCCGTGTCGGTCTGGCTGGCCACCGTGGACCCGGTCGGGTCCGGCGCGCTGGTGCCGATCGACTCGCCGGGTGCGCCGGATGAGGGAACGGCAGACGGGGATGCCGCCGTGGCGCCTGGGCCAGCCGAGGTGCAGGCGGCGACCATGGCCACGACCGCGACCGCCAGGGCGAGGACCGCGTGCATCGGCCGGGTCCGTCGCGGTCGAGGCTCCACATGGTTCATATCGATCAGTCTACGGGCGGATACGCGATAGGCTCGGGACGAACGGTCAATCGATGGTCCGGTGGACCACTTGTCCGCCGACGATCGTCACCACGACCCGGGTGTCCAGGATGGTGCGCGGTTCGCGGCCGGCGAAGAGATCGCGCGAGAGGATCACCAGGTCGGCGTACTTCCCGGGGGAGATGCTGCCGCGGTCGCCGTCGGCGAAGTTCGCCCAGGCGGACCCGAGCGTCGCGGCTCGTATGGCGTCGGGCAGGTCCAGGGTCTCGCGCGTGTTCCAGGCGTCCCGCCCGTCCAGGTCGGCACGCGTCAGGGCCGTGTAGAGCCACGTCATCGGGTCCATCTCGGCGACGTTCCAGTCGGAGCTGAAGGCGAGGACGCCGCCGCTTGCCTGGATGGACCGGAACGGCCACCCGAAGCGTTCGCGACGCGGTCCCACATTCGCGCGCCACTGGCCGGCGATATCCGGCGCGCAGTGGCGCGGCTGCATGCAGGCGACGACGCCGAGTCGACCGAAGCGCGCGATGTCGTCCGGATGGATGCACTCGGCATGGACGATCTGGTGCCGCGCGTCGCGCGGGCCCGATAGCGCCCGACACTGTTCCACCGCATCGAGCACGGTCCGCACGCCGCGGTCGCCGGTCGCGTGTGTGAACGTCTGCAGCCCGCGGCGGTCGGCCTCGACCATGAATGTCGTGAATGCCGCCGGGTCCCATAGCGTGTCGCCCAGGATGTCCGGTCGGTCGGCGTAGGGCTCCAGCATCGCCGCCGTGTGCGGTTCGACGACGTCGTCGATGTAGAGCTTGAGCGGCCCCACCCGGAGGCGGTCGTCCCACGGTCCGTCGGCCAGGTCCCGCAGCGCGTCGAGGCGTTCCGGGCTCGTACCCGGTTGACACAGGATGGCCACGATCAGACGTGACGCCATCCGACCGGCGTCGCGAGCACGTACGAACATGTCGATCGTGCCGGGTCCGTTCTGCGGCTCGACCACGGTCGTGATCCCGAAGCCCGCGGCCATCGCCAGTGACGCCACCAATCGGCCATACGCCGCGTCCGGCGCGTAGCCAGGCAGATGGGCTGACAGGGCCCGCTCGCCCGCCTCGCTGATCCCGAGCACGGCGAAATCGTGGATCAAGCCGGTCGGCCTGCGGGTATCGGGGTCAAGCTCCGCCGTGCCCCACGGCAAGTGTTCGTGGCCGGCTTCGACCCCGAGCACGGACATCGCCCGATCGTCGAGCCAGGCGGTATGGCTGTCGTAGCTGATCAGGAAGACGGGTCGGTCCCCGGCCACGCCATGCAGCATGTCGGCGGTCGGCCGCCCGCCGGGGATGGCCCCGTAGCCCCAGCCCTCGCCCTCGACCCACGTCAACTCCGGACGCTCGGCAACGAACGAGGTGATTCGAGCACGGATCTGCGCGAGCGTGGTCGCTCCGCCGAGCTGGACCGCGTTCGGGTTCGATCCCAGTCGGACGTGGTTGTGGGCATCGACGAAGCCGGGGAGCACCGACCCACCGCGGGCATCCAGCACCTGGGTCCCGGGGCCCGTCCACGTGGCAACGTCAGCCATCTCGCCGACGAATGCGATGCGGTCACCGACGACCGCAACGGCCTCCGCGATGGGGCGCGAATCGTCCACGGTGTACACCCGTGCGTTGCGGATGACCAGATCGGCATGGTTCCCGAGACTCACGCCGGCATCGTACGACCTGCCAGCTCGGGTGCCGACGATGATCGAACGGCGGAAGCCCGGCTGGACGACCACCGCGGTCGCCCGCGGGGTGGAGGCGGGGTGCCGTCGCCTTGACGTCGGACGTGGCAGGACCCCGTCGCCCCCAGTGCGACGGGGTCCTGCGGCCAGGAGCGCCGCTCACCGGTCTCCTTGGCCAGGTCGACGTCGACGTCGCGGTCGATCGCCGCCGGATCCGTCTCGTGCCCCCAGGCGCCGAGACTCGTGTGGTGCTAGATCGTCGCCGCCTGCGCCGCGATGATCGCGGGCAGGAGGACGAGGATCAGCAGCATCGCCAGGGCCACCGCCAGGGCCGTCCGGAGCGCGGTCAGGACGACCGGTCGGAGCGGGCGATCGGGGTGGATGGGCGTTTGCATGCGACTAAGACGCCGGAGAAGCCCGACGTGTTGCATGGGTTCCCCAAGTAGAACAGATGTTCTATACTGACCTGCCCCGCTGGACCGGCCCCCGACCGGAGCGAACCGTGGCGAGCATCTCCTACGCCGAACTGCATGCCCATACCAACTTCTCATTCCTTGACGGTGCGTCGGCCCCGGACGAGTTGGTCGCCCGGGCCGTCGAGTTGGGGCTGACGGGCCTGGCGGTCACGGACCACGACGGCCTGTACGGTGCGGTCCGGTTCACGACTGCGGCCGAGGAGGCAGGGTTGCACCCGATCATCGGGGCGGAGATCGAGTTGCTCGACTCGGCCGTCGACGATCCGGACGAGGTCGTCATCCCGTCGCGTCGCCGGAGCCGGCGAGCAGGGAGCCGGGCGGCGATCGACGACCGGCCCGTGGTCGAGGGGAAGCCCGCCCGCCCACGTCCGGAACGGGCTCGGCTACCCGGGCACCGCGACCCGGTCAAGGAGGATCTGCGGGGCATCGGTGCGCGATCACGTGGCCCGCGGCTCGTGCTGCTCGCCCGCAGCCAGATCGGCTGGCGGAGCCTGTGCCGGCTCGTGTCGCGGGCCAACCTGGCTGGGACGAAGGGAGCGCCGCAGTTCCGCCACGCCCTTCTCGACGAGCATCACGAGGGCGTCATCGCGCTTTCGGGCGGGCGGAGCGGAGAGATCGGTCGGCGGCTGCTGGTCGGGGATCGGGCAGGGGCCCGCTCGGCCGCGGAGCGCCTGGCGGCATGTTTCGGGGAGGGCGGCTTTGCGATCGAGCTCAGCCACCATCTGCTGCCCGACGACGACTGGCTCGTGGACGGATCCGTCGCGTTGGCCGCGGATCTGCGACTGCCGGTCGTGGTCACCAACGGGGTCCACTATGCCCGTCGGGAGGATCGCGAACTCCATGACGTCCTGACCGCGATCAGGCATGGCCGAACGCTCGATACGCTGGCCGATCTGCGCCGCGTGGATGGTGAGTCGTACCTCAAGTCGGGCGCGGAGCTTGCTGCGCTGGGTTCCTCGCTGGAGGGCGCCACGGCCCGGGCCTGGCATGAGGGGATCGAGCGATCCGTCGCGATCGCGGCGTCCTGCTCGGTCGATCTCGGCTTCGAGCAGTACCGCTTCCCGGGCTTTCCCGTGCCGGACGGCGAAACGCCCTTCTCCTACCTGTCCGACCTGTGCTGGACCGGCGCCCGACGGCGATACCACCCACTGACCCCGGCCGTGGTCCGGCAACTGGCCCATGAGCTCGACGTCATCGAGCGGACCGGGCTCGCCGAGTTCTTCCTCATCTGCTGGGACCTGATGCAGTTCGCCAGGCGACGCGGGATCCCGGCGCAGGGACGGGGGAGCGCGGCCGGATCGATCGTGTCATATGTGCTGAGCATCAGCCGGGTGGAACCGATCCGCCACAACCTGTTGTTCGAGCGGTTCATCAACGAGGGCCGGACCACGTATCCGGACGTGGACATCGACTTCAGTTCGGAGCGGCGTGAGGAGGTCATCCAGTACGTCTACGGCCGCTACGGCCCGGAGCACACCGGGATGGTCTGCAACCTCGTCACGTATCGGGCCCGTTCGGCAGTTCGCGAGGTGGGTTATGCGTTGGGCTTTCCGCGGCCGCTCGTGGACCGGGTCGCCAAAGCCCTCGAGACGTATGACAGCGTCATGGTCCGGCGCGACCTGGAGGCGGATGGCGGGTTCGCCGAGTTCTTCCGCACGCCCTCTGCCACCGACGCAGCCCCGGTCGCCATCGCGGCCGACCAGGGCCTGACGGATCGGATGGGGCGGCTCAACCACGGTCGCGGCAGGGACCAGGTCGGGATCGTCACCGATGACCCGCTGGCGCCGCGCCCCGCGATCCGGGGTGGCGGCACATCCGGGGACGAGGGCGGACCGGGCGATACCCCGGCCAGCATGGCCTGGCTCCGGGCCGGACGGGGCACGGGCTATGCCCAGGATCGAGCCGCCTCCAACAGCTCGGTCGCGCGGGTGGAACCTGATCCACGGCCCCGGGCCCGAGGCGGCTCCACGGTCGGGCTATCGCACTGGGAGCGCTGGCTGGAGTTCTGCGCCAGGATCGACGGTTTCCCGCGCCACCTTTCCATCCACAGCGGCGGCATGCTCGTGACCGCGGCACCGCTCATCGACATCGCTCCGATCGAGCGCGCGACGATGGTCGACCGGGTCGTCGTCCAGTTCGACAAGCGTGATGTCGAGTCGCTCAAGCTCATCAAGCTGGACCTGCTCGGGCTCGGGATGCTCGCGGCCATGGATGAGGCCATGCGGCTCATCGAACATGACTGCGGCGTCTGCCTGGACCTGGATCGGTTGCCCGAGGACGTGCCTGAGGTCTTCGCCATGCTCCAGGCTGCTGACACGGTCGGGGTCTTCCAGGTGGAGAGCCGGGCGCAGATGCAGACGCTTCCCAAGTCGAGGCCGCAGAACCTCGATGACCTGGTCGTGGAGGTGGCGATCATCCGCCCGGGCCCGATCCAGGGCAACGCCGTCCATCCCTACCTGCGCCGCAAGCAGGGTATCGAGCCGGTGACCTACCTGCACCCGTCACTCGAGCCCGTCCTGCGCGATTCGATGGGCGTGATCCTCTACCAGGAACAGGTCATGCGCATCGCCATCGAGGTCGCCGGGTTCACGCCGGCGGAGAGCGACGGGTTCCGCCGGGCGATGGGCACGTGGCGGTCCAGCCGGGAGATGGAGAAACTCCACCAGCGGTTCGTGGATGGGGCGCTTCGTCAGCCCGGTATGACGCTCGAGATGGCCGAGGAACTGTTCCGTCAGGTCGCCGCCTTCGCCTCGTTCGGCTTCGCCAAGTCCCACGCTGCTGCGTTCGCCCGAACAGCCTATGAGTCGTCGTTCCTCAAGCTGTTCTACCCGGCCCAGTTCCTGGTCGGCCTCGTCAACGCGCAGCCGATGGGCTTCTACCCGGTCGAGGTCCTGGTCAACGACGCCAAGCGCCATGGCGTGGCCGTGCTGCCGGTGGATATCAACGGATCGTCGTACGCGACCACCACCGAGTGGGTCGGTCGGCCCGGGGAGCCGCTGCCGGACGGCTGTGGCATCTCGGGCCGGCCGGATCCGGTCGTCTCATCCGCCTGCGTGCTGCCGTCGGGCGAGGCACGGGCGCGCTGGACGCCGGAGGTGACGCTGGGCTGGGGCGTCCGGCTTGGACTGCACCTCGTGAAGGGGATCGGGAAACAGCATGAGGCAGCGCTGGATGCAGAGCGAGACCGTGGACCGTATCGGTCGCTGGCGGATGTCGTGGAGCGGACGGGACTGCCCGAGGACGTCCTGGAGCGGTTGATCCGGAGTGGGGCGATGGATTCGCTGGAGCGACCGCGACGGGAGTTGCTGTGGCAGCTGCGCGAGGTGGCCGGGGCCTCACGTGGGCGGATGGACGGGCGGACGGTCCGGGGACCGGGTCGGGCGGCCGGCAAGCGCGGGGCGGCGGCGGGGCGGCCGATGGACCTCCGACTCCCGGCCACGGACGTGCCGGAACTCCCGCCGATCACCGAATCGGAGCGCATCGGCGACGCCTATGCAGTCCTCGGTGTCGATGCCCGGACCCAGGTGGTGAGCCTCTTCCGGCCGGTCCTCGACCGCCTTGGCGCGGTGACCAACGGAGCCCTGGCGGACCGTCCAGCGGGGCCTGTCCGGGTCGGTGGTCTGGTCGTAACGCGACAGCACCCGATGACGGCCAAGGGGACGGTCTTCCTGGCACTCGAGGACGAGACCGGGATGGTCAACGTGACCCTCTGGCCATCCACCTGGGAGCGGCTCCGGGGCGTGGTTCGCAGGCATGCCCTCCTGTTGGTGGACGGGGAGCTGCAGCGCGAGGGATCCGTGGTCAATCTCATCGCGGATTCCGTGTCGGCACTTCCCGACGTGGCCGCCGCGGCCGGAGGGCCTTCCCGGCCAGGCGGCGTTCGGCAGCTCGGTCACGCCGGCATGCGCCGTCTCGGTTGATGCTCACGGCGCGGATGGCGCCGGAACCAGGCGCATCGACGGACGTCCTGCGACCGAGTCCCGGACGCGAGAACGCCGACTCGACCCTTGGGCCGGAGCCGGCGTTCGCGGATGGCTCCCACGAACGCGTCCGGTCGGATCTCCCTGGCGGCCCGAGCTTCCGCTTCCGGCGATCGTCTTGGACATGCGTCGGAGCGCATCCACTCCAGTATTCGCCGGGGCGCCCCGCGCGGATTGCGTCGATCTGACCGATCCTGGCAGACCCAGGCGCTGTCCGGAACGTCAGCGGCGCGCGCCGGCCTTCTGCGAACCGGAGGTGCGAGACCGTCCATCGCCCCGCTTGGCCTTTGCCTGCGACTGGCCCCTGTTGGGGTTGGTCAGCTGCAGGAATCGGCGATACCAGGCCGCCGCGGCGGCGAAGAACGCTCCCATGACCGGCGACATCAGGAAGGCAGACACGATCGCCTCCCGCGCCACACCGGGGACCGGCGACGGTGTCGTCTCGTTGGCCAGGACCACCACGATCACGATCGCATAGCAGATCGCCGAGATGAACCCGACGATCAGGCCGAGCAGCCAGCCCGCCCGTGGCGCCAGGAATCCCGCGAGGAAGACGCCTCCGATCGCCGGGGTCTGGATGAAGTACGCGAACATGAACTGGGTGACGATGTCCGCGCCGCTCGTCACGAGGAACGCGACCGTGCTGCCGACCACCAGCAGCAGCGGCAGCCAGAGCGCTTTCGTCCGGGTCGCGAGGTAGGGCAGCGCGGCGAGGTCGCCGCGCACATCCATCGGTCGGAACGACGCTCGGAATGCGGCACTGATCCCGAGGCGACCCTGGCTGGCCGGGTTGCCACCGGCCGGGGCCGAGCTTCTCGCCCCCGTCGCCTCGTCGGATCCCTCCGAAGCGCTGGACTCTTCGGTCTGATGCTGTTCCGCACGGTAGCGGCGTCGAGCGTCGGCGCGTGCAGTCCTCTTGGCGCGGGCCACGGTGTCTCCTGGGGTGTCGATGCGTTGGCGGTGGCGGACAGGGTAGTCGATAAGCGCCAGTCGAGTGCCGCCCGGTATGACTGTGCGACGCCGCCACCAATCCGCCCGTCCCGCCGGGAGGTTCCCATGGTTCGCGTTCGGCTTGCGGGGACAGTCGTGCTCGCCGTCGTCATCGCCCTCGGATGGATCACCCAGCCGTCGCTGGACCCAGGTTGGGCCGGGACGGCGATCCTGGCCGCCACGGTGGACTGGCCCGCTTCGACCCTGGTCGTATCGGAGGTCCAGACGGGCGGAGCGTCGGCCTCCGATGAGTTCGTCGAGATCGCGAACCAGGGCGACGTACCGGTCGACCTTCTGGGCCTCGAGGTCGCGTACGCCACGTCATCGGGATCGACGGTGACCCGAAAGGGTGCCTGGATGGCGTCGCAGATCCTGGGACCCGGTGGCCGTACGCTGCTGGTCAACGGGGCCGGTGCCCACGCGTCGTCGGGCGACCTCGTCTACTCGGGCGGCTTCGCGGCGACCGGCGGCGCGATCGCGCTGCGAGTGATCGGCGGACCGATCGTGGACGCCGTCGGTTGGGGAGATGCGGTCAATGGCTTCGTCGAGGGGGTCGTCGCCCCGGCGCCGCCCGCCGGCTCCAGTCTGGAGCGGCTGCCGGGCGGGGATGCGGGGAATGCTGCGGACACCAATGACAACGCATCTGACTGGCTCATAACGGCGCCCCCGGGTCCGCAGAACCTGGCCGCTCCCCCCGTCCCGCCACCGCCCGTGGCGCCGACACCGACGCCCGTGGCGCCGACACCGACGCCGGCACCCACCGCCTCACCGACTCCGTCACCGACCCCCGTTCCCGTGACCGCCGTGTCGATCGCCGAGGCGCGCCGACTTCCCGATGGCGCGACGGCGACGATCGAAGGCGTACTGACCACGCGGATCGGCGCTCTCGAAACGGGTCGGGGCGCGTTCGTTCAGGACCTGACGGCCGGGATCGCGCTCTACCTGGACGCCGCCGTCGTGACCGGGTCGCCGGCCGGTGCGCGCATCGTCGTCTCCGGGACCATCGACACGCGCTACGCGCAGCGGACCCTTCGCATCCGAGAAGCGGACCTCGTTGCCGCCGGCGACGCCGGGCTCCCGGTCGCCGAACCGGTCACCACCGGTGCAGCCGGCGAAGCCTTCGAGGGGTGGCGCGTCGCGGCCGAGGGAGCCGTCGTTGGAGGCGTCGACGCCCTCGCCGACGGCTATGCCGTGTCGGTCGACGATGGCACCGGACCGGTCCGGGTGGTCGTCGATCCGGCCGCGCTCGGTGAGCGGAGCCTGGCATCCGGCACCGTCATCCGCGCCGTCGGCCCGCTCGGTCAGCGCGACAGCTCCGGGACCGGGTCGACCGGGTATCGACTCTACGTGACCCGCGCCGGCGACCTCGACGTGGTGCCACCGCTGCCGACCCCCACGCCAACGCCGACGCCGTCGCCCAGCGAGTCTCCGGTCCCGAGCCCCACCGCCCCGCCGGCGCCGAGCCCGTCGCCCAGCGCCAGTGTCACGCCCCTGCCATCTCCGACGACCGCTCCATCCCCCACGGGGATCGTCCTTCCCA
>JAOUEG010000057.1 GCA_029858845.1 Chloroflexota bacterium
CTTGATCGTGATGACCGTCTCGTCCGTGGTCGTGCCATACGACTCCGTCCGGACGAAGGCCCCGGCACTGCCGCCGCCTGGGTCGGCTCCCTTCGGGATGGTCGTCCGGAAGACCGCACGTCCGTTCGCATCGGTCGTCGCCTCGCCGGTGACGGTCTTGATCCCCGGGATGCTCAGCGTGAAGGTGACGCTCGCCCCTCGGAGAGGCTTGCCATCGGGGTCGTCGACCGTCACGGTCAGCTGGACCGGCTCGGGAAGCGCGGAGCGCTTGATGGAGTAGACGGATGACGCCAGCGTGGCGCGCAGCTTCCCGGAGCCGCGTGTCACCGCGAACTCGGTCTCGTTGGAGTTCCCTGCGGGATCGGTGGCGGTGACGAGGATGCTGTTCGCCCCCATCGCGATCGGCAGGCTGAGGACGAAGAGGCCATCCGCGTCAGCGGTTCCCACGATCGATTCGCCGGTGGTTCGGTTGCGCGCGATCAGGGTGGAGCGACCCTGCGAGCGGCCCTCGAGGTCGACCGCACCGCGGTTGATCGTTGCGCCATCGCGCGGGGACGTCATCTTGATCCCCGGCTTCTTCGTGTCCAACACGTACCGGACGACGGGGGACGGATCCGATTCGCCGCCCGGACCGATAAGGGTCACGGTGAAGTCGTTGATCCCATCCGTCAAGGTGACCGGGACGATCGTTCGCGGCGTACGCGCGAGCGGCGAATCCTGGATCGGCGCCGGGTCCTGGTCTTCCAGCGCGAGGTAGACCCGCAGCCGGTAGTCGGGGTCGCCGGCCACACTGGCGGGGACGGTGACCTCCAGATCAGCGGATTCCTCGTTGGTGTACGGCTCGGTCGGCGACACGATCGATGGGGCGTTGCTCACCGGGATCGGTGTCACGGTCGGCATGGGCGTGGCTGTGATGTCGCTGACGAATCCGGTGAGCGTGCCTCCTACGGCGCCGGCCACCCGGGTCAGTCCGCCGGCACCCAGGTACACGACGCCACCGGCGAGCGCGATGAGGGCGACGACCAGGACCAGGCGGCCGATGAGCGGCACTCCGCGACTCCGCCGGACGGGTGTGCGGACCGTCAGGCGCCCGGGCGCTGGCGCGCGAGGGCGCGCCGGGGACGTGTTGGGACGGCCGGTGGATGGGGCACGCGGCCTGACATGGGTGGGTCGCGCGCCTCGCCGTGTCGACATCGAGGCGGATTGTCGCACGCTGGAGGCCGCGAGGTCCCCGCGTGGGGCGCCGACGAGGTGCCGGGGGGTGCGGATCGCACCGGAACGTTGCGGTGCGTTGTACTCTGGCCGCGTCGCGCGTCGCCCCGTTGTGGCGCGCCCGCAGCGAGGGATGGAGTGCAGGCCCGCGATCCGCGATCCCGACGTGCCCCCGGTGGCTCGTCGACAGGTCCGTCGAATCGTCCGACGTCCGCCGCGCCGGGTCGTCCCGAATTCGGCCTCGGGCCGATCGCCCGGGTGACCCCATCGCCTCTCGCGCAGCGACCCGGCGCACCGGCCGCGCTTCCGCCGGTCGCTCGGCCCGGCTTCGGCCTGCCGAACCTGCGTCGCAACGTCTGCCCGCATTTCTACATGACCGGATCGCGCGGGGCGATCCCGATCCAGGCGCCGCACCTGCTCAAGGCGCTGATCCGACAGGACGCGAACGTCTCACGCTGCCAGCTGCGCGGCGGCGTCCACATGGAACAGGGATATGTCAATGACGTGTGCCTGACGCCGCGTTTCAACCAGTGCGTCTTCTACGAGGACGAACTGACGCGCGAGTGACCGTCGCCGGCCCGCCACCATCGCTGGACTACCACGAGGCCGTGGCCGCGCTTGCCGACCGTGGCCGGTTCGGGGTCCGGCTCGGCCTGGGCAGGACGCGCGCCCTGCTGCAAGCACTCGGTGACCCTCAGCTGGCCGTTCGCGGCGCCCTCGTGGCTGGCACCAACGGCAAGGGAAGCGTCCTGGCGCTCGCAGCCGCCGCCCTCGGTGCGGCCGGATCGCGGGTCGGCCTGACCCCGAAACCGCACCTCGTCAGCTATCGCGAGCGGATCATGGTGGACGGGCGCCCGATCGCCGCCGCCGACTTCGCCCGGCACGTGGGCGAGGTCCTGACCGTGGCGGGCCGGGTCGCCCGGCGCCACGGTGATCCGACGGAATTCGAACTGCTGACGGCCGTCGTCTTCCGCCACTTCGCCGAGGCCAGCCTGGACGTGGTCCTCGTCGAGGTGGGACTGGGCGGGCGCCTTGACGCCACGCATGCCTGGGACGGCGGCGTCGCCGCGGTCACGAATGTCGCGCTCGATCACACGGATCGGCTCGGATCGACGCTGACCGCGATCGCCAGGGAGAAGGCGGCGATCATCGAGCGTGGCGATGTCGCCGTGACGGGCGCCTCCGGCGAGGCACTCGAGATCATCCGACGCCGGGCCCGCCGCGTCGGGGCGCCATTGAGCGTCGTGGAGGAGCCCCCGCTCCTCGGCATGGACGCCGAAGGGATCGTCGTGGACCTGCCCCGCCTCGGCCCCACGCGCGTGGGGCTCGCGGGCCGCCACCAGGCCGGCAACGCCGCCGTAGCAGACGCCATCCTCGACGGGCTCGAGTCTGCCGGCATCGCGACGGCCTCCGCTGATGCGCGTCGCCGAGGGTACGCCTCGGCGGCCTGGCCGGGCCGCCTGGAGTGGATCACCGCGCCCCGCGGCGGCCGGGTCCTGCTCGACGGAGCCCACAATCCGGCGGGTGCGGCGGCCCTCGCCGTGGCCCTGGACGACCTGCTCCCATTCCTGCACGGCGATGGCGGCGAGCAACCGCCGGTCACGCTCGTGACGGCGTCGATGGATGACAAGGACATCGAGGGCGTGGTGGCCGGGCTGTCCGCGAGTCGAGCCCTCGAGGGAGCGGCGGTGATCGCCACGACGCCCGGCGCCATGCCGCGGGCGATGCCCGCGGCCGAAGTCGCCGAGGTCTGGCGGAGGACCGCGCCCCGGATCGGCGTGGTGTCGACGGTCGACGATCCGGTCAGCGCCGTGGACCGGGCGATCGAGCAGGGACGGGGACACGGCCTCACGGTCGTGGCCGGATCCCTGTACCTCGTGGGCGCCGTTCGGGCCCACCTCACGGACGACCCGGAGCTGCGCGACCCGGAACCGGGATCCGTGCCGCCGGAGCCTGCGTCCGTGCCCGCGGAGCGTACGGGTCGGTGAGCGATCCCGGGACTCCGCGAGGTCGAGCAGCGTCCGCCGAGCCCATGCGGATCGGACCGCGGCTCTTCGCCTGGGGCGATCGCACGTACGTCATGGGCATCGTCAACGCCACACCGGATTCCTTCTCCGGTGACGGCCTCCTGGCCGATGGTGATGGCGTGGACCGGGCCGTCGACCAGGCGAGACGGATGGTGGCTGAGGGGGCCGATCTGCTCGATATCGGTGGCGAGTCCACGCGACCCGGGCATGCCCCGGTCGACGCGGCGGCGGAGACCGCCCGTGTCCTGCCGATCGTGCGGGCCGTGCGGGCGGCCCTGCCCGGCACGCCCATCAGTATCGACACGACGAAGCCGGAGGTCGCCGAGGCGGCGCTGGCCGCCGGGGCGAACCTGCTCAATGACGTCTGGGGGACCGCGCCGGATGGCGCGGCACTTGCCGCCGTTGCCGCGACGCACCGCGTCCCCCTCATCCTCATGCACAACCGCCGCGAACCCGTCTATGACGATGTCGTCGCGGAGGTCGTCACCGATCTCGCTGCGGCCATCGAGCGCGCGGTGCGGGTCGGCATGTCGCCGCAGGGCGTGATCGTGGACCCGGGCATCGGCTTCGGGAAGACGGCCGACCAGAACGTGACCCTGCTGCGCGGCCTGGCGGCGCTCCGCTCGCTGGGTCGGCCCATCCTGCTCGGCACCTCTCGAAAGTCCACCCTTGGTCGCATCGTGGACCTGCCGCCCGCCGATCGACTGGAGGCGACCCTTGCCACGACGGCCCTGGGCATCGTGACGGGCGTGGATATGATCCGGGTCCATGACGTCCAGCCGAACGTCCGCGTCGCCCGGGTCGCGGACGCGATCGTTCGCGGTACGTGGCGGGCAGAGCCGCCCGAAGGAGGACACCGATGACCGACCGGATCGTCCTCGCCAACATGCGCTTCGAGGCGCGTCACGGCTACTACGCGTGGGAGCACGACCAGACGCAGCCGTTCGAGGTGGACGTCGAGCTCCTCCTGGACCTGCAGCCGGCCGGGATGGAGGACGACCTCGATCGGACCGTGGACTACGGCCGGGTGTACGAGGCCGTTCGCCAGATCGTCGAGTCCACGTCCTTCCGACTCCTCGAGGCACTGGCCGAGGCGATCAGCCACGAGTTGCTGGCCGACTTCGAGATCACCGAAGTCGGAGTCCGCGTCCGCAAGCCGGCCGTGCGCCTGGGCGGACCCCTCGATCACGCGGCGGTCGAGATCTGGCGGCGCCGGTCCGAACGTGCGGAACGGTAGGCGGGACGGCGCCGCAGCCGCACGAGCGGATCAGAGATCCGCGGGCCGGGTCCCCAGGGTCAGGGTCAGGGTCACGGGTTGGCCGGCGCGCAGGATCTCGACGGAGACCGTATCGCCAGGGGCGAACTGGCTGAGGACGGCATCGAGCGGATGATCCGTATCGATCACCTTGCCGTTCACCTTGACGATGATGTCGCCGTCCCGGATCCCGGCGTCTGCCGCCGGGGTCCCCGGCTGAACGGCGGCGCCTCCGCCGCTCCCGCCGCCGATCAGGGCGCCGTCCGTCGCGGGAAGCTGCTCCGACTCGGCGATCTGGCGCGTGATCGTGACATAGGTCACGCCCATGTACGGTCGCGCCAGGTCCCTGCCGGCCACGGCCTGCACCATGATCGGCCGCGCGATGTCGATCGGGATGGCGAACCCGATGCCGTTGCTGTCCGCGGCGATGGCCGTGTTGATCCCGACGACGTTGCCGTCTGCGTCCAGCAACGGGCCACCCGAGTTGCCGGGGTTGATCGCCGCGTCCGTCTGGATCAGGTTGTTGAGATTCTGGCCGTTGTTGGTCGTGATCGAACGACCCTTCGCGGACACGATCCCACTCGTCACCGAGTTGGAGTAGGTCCCGAGCGGGCTCCCGATGGCCACGACCAGCTGACCGACCTTGAGGTCATCGGAGATGCCGGTGGCGGCGGTCGGGAGCTCGGTGCCATCGACCTTGACGATGGCGAGGTCGGTCAGCGTGTCGATGCCGTAGACGGTGCCGGTCAGGATGCGGCCGTCGTTGAGCTCGACCTGCAGCGTGTCGCTGCCCTCCACGACATGGCGATTGGTGAGGATCCAGCCGGCGCCGTCGTAGATGACGCCGGACCCGACACCGGTTTCGGGGATCACCCCGAGGTTGGTATCGAGGTCGCCCGTGGTGGTGATGCGAACGACGGCCGGGCTGACCTTCGCCGCGACGTCGATCGTGGCGGACGACTCGTCGATGGTGACCGGCTTGGCCGATCCCACGGTCTGTCCGGTCGCCGAGCTCTGGACGGGTGTCGGCTGGTCGAGCGCCCCGACGGCGCTCAGGGCGACCAGGGTGCCGGAAGAGGCCAGGACAGCCGACAGCAGCGCCGCCGCAAAGATGGTGCCGAAGCCACCCCGGTGGCCTCGATCCTCGTCTGATCGGCCGGGCGAACCCGAGACGGCCGACGCGCCGACGGGCGCGGGCTCGTACCACCGCTCGGGGGTGATCGTCGGCCCTGTCTCACCGGGACGCGACCAATCGGTCCTCGGTTCGGGTGCCGGTGCATAGCGCTCCACGGACGGAGCCAGGGGCTCGATCCATCGATCGGCCGTCGCATCGCCACGAAGCGGATCGGTAGCGCCGTCCGGCGCGGCCCCCTCGGTCGAGGCGTTGAATTCGTGGCGCCGGGTCAGGTCGGCGTCTTCTGGTCCGTGTGGATCGGTCATCGGTCGTGGTTCCCCTGGAGGCATCGGTCGCATGGCGGCCGGAGATCAGATGTGTCGTGTTCAGGGTGCCGATGCCGTGTTCATCTGCGACGCGTCTGACGGTGAAGTTTCCGTCATGTTGGCCGAGTTGTCCTGCCTGGGCGCCTCGCTGGCCGCGTCCTCGCCGGCCGCGGCCGCCGCCGCGATCCGCTCCCACCCCTCGGCGGCCGACGCCACGTCGGCCCGGACCGACGCCGGGGTTCCTGCGATCTCGCGAGGGTCGTGCGGCAGGCGCACGCTGAACCGGCTGCCTGCCCCGGCGCCGCTCTCGACCTCGATGGCACCGCCGTGCATCTCGACGATGCTGCGGGCGATCGCCAGGCCGAGGCCCGATCCGCTGCCGCGCGCCTCGTTGGCCCGCGAGCCACGGTAGAAGCGCTCGAAGATGTGGGGAAGCTCGGCGGCGTCGATGCCCACCCCCGTGTCGGACACGTCGATCCGCGCACCGTCGGCGGTCGCCGACACCTGGACGCGGACGGTTCCGCCACGCGGCGTGAACTTGACGGCGTTGCCGACGAGATTGGCCACGACCTGACCGATGCGTGGGGGATCGTGGCGCGTCCGGACCGGAGCATCGGGCAGGTCCACGATCAGCGCGACGCCGCGCCGAGATGCCGCAGCATCGTGCTGGTGCGCCGCCGACTCGACCGCCGCGCGAAGGTCGTCGGGGCGGAGGTCCAGGAGCACGAGACCGGAATCGAGCTTGGACAGTTCCAGCAGGTTCTGGGCGAGCCAATCCAGGCGCTCGATCTGGCCGGCGCTGGACTCCAGGAATTCGGCCCGCGCCTCCGGATCATCACCCGCGGATTCGATCAACAACTGATTGAACGTTCGCAGGGCAGCCAGTGGCGTGCGCAGTTCGTGCGAGACGTCGGCCAGGAAGTCGCGGCTGCGATCCCGGTCTCGCCGGATGATCTCGACGCTCTCCTCGAGGCGATCCGCCATCGCGTTGAACTGGACCGCGAGCTCGGCGATCTCCGACGAGCCGGAGCGCCGAGCGGACGTTGGCACGCGCCGCGACAGATCGCCCTCGGCGAGCCCCCGCGATGCGTCGGTCAGCTGGCGGAGCGGGGTCGTGAAGCGTCGGGCGAGCGCCGCCGACACGACGACCGACAGGCCCAGGGCGAACAGGGTGATGGCGGCCAGCAGACCGGTGAGATTGGCCAGCGCCGTGGCACGGTACGTGTACGGGTTTGCCAGGGTGATATCCACCACGTAGCGACCCCAGACCGGGCCGCCGGCGTAGGCCTGGGTGACGGACGTCGG
The DNA here is from genome assembly GCA_029858845.1 of Chloroflexota bacterium. GTDB lineage: Bacteria > Chloroflexota > Limnocylindria > Limnocylindrales > CSP1-4 > SPCO01. Next base: position 7,240 of record JAOUEG010000057.1, read on the forward strand.
CTCGCGGGACTGCCCGGTCGCGGGGCCGGCCTGGAGATCCGTCCTGAACTCGCCGTTCGCGCTCGGCAGGAAGACCGTCGCTTCCCCGTTCGAGACGGCCTGGCCGAACTGGATGATGACGTCCGCCTGGCCCAGCCGATCGGCGATGAAGCGGCGCTGGGCGGGGTCCTGCATCGCCGCGACCACCGCCTCGTTCGTCGTGCCGTCCGCCCCGACGACCGGCTCACTCCCGGCGGCTCGGTCGGCGACGGCCTGGACGTACCCACCGACGGTCTCGGACCGGACTTCGAGGTCGGCCGTCTGCTGGCTCGTGAAGTAGTCGTCGAGACGGTTCAGGACGAGGATCGTGACCAGGATCAGGGTGAGGGCGATGACCGCCACGAAGGCGATCGTCAGGCGCCCCTGGAAGGTGTGCGGCATGAGCCGACGGACGCGCCTCACGAGCGCCGTCCAGCGCGATCGCACACGACCCGGGCGGAGCGCCTCAGCGCTCGGCGAAGGCGTAACCGACACCGCGGACCGTCAGGACGAACGCCGGGGAAGCCGGGTCGTCCTCGATCTTCTCGCGCAGATGGCTGACATGGACGTTGATCGTCTTCTCGTCCTGGTCGAGCGCCTCATAGTCGCGGAGGAGTTCGAGGAGCTCGCCGCGGGTGTACACGCGACCGGGCCGGCTCGCAAGGTGGCGGAGGATCTCGAACTCCGTGGGGGTCAGCGAGATCCGGCGAGCCCCCCGTTGCACGCGCCGGCGCTCGAGGTCGATGACCAGGTCGCGATGGCGGACGACACGGCCGCCGGCGGCGTCGGCGAGATCGCCGTACGAGCGGCGCAGGAGTGCCTTGATCCGGCTCAGCAGCTCCCGCAGGCCGAACGGCTTGGTCAGGTAGTCGTCGGCACCGAGCTCGAGGCCGATGACCTTGTCGACTTCATCGTCGCGAGCGGTCAGGACCAGGATCGGCATCTTGGCGCCCGCCGCGCGCACCCGGCGCAGGACCTCGAACCCGTCGATGCCGGGGAGCCGCACATCGAGCACCACCAGGTCCGGCGCCTCGCGCGTCGCGATCTCCAGGCCCTCTTCGCCGGACCGAGCCACGCCGACGTCGTAGCCCTCCTGCTGGAGGGCGTACTGGATCCCACGCGCGACCGCGTGCTCGTCTTCGACGATGAGGATGGTGGCTGCCACGGAGCGATGCTACACCGACTGCTGAAAGAGGCCGTGTGACATCGCGACAGCGCCATGCGGCGCCGGAGCGCGGAGACGGTGCGTGCCGGGCCGACCTGGGCGCGCCTCGTGGTACCCTACGCTCCGCTCCGGGCGCCTCGCCATCTCCGGCCCCGCCGGCGAGTCGCGGCCCGCTGAACCAGACATATCATTCGAACCTGAGGTCCCGAACCATGGCCACCGCCCGACCGACCCTTGCCGCCGAGCACCGCGAGGTGACCGGCAAGGCCGTCAACCGATTGCGCAAGGCCGGTCGTCTCCCGGCCGTCGTGTACGGGCACGGCGAGGGTTCCACCAACGTCTCCGTGGACGCCCACGAGTTCGACCTCCTGCGACGGCACACCGGACCCAACGCCCTGGTCGACCTGTCGGTTGACGGCGGCAAGCCCACGCCGGTGCTCATCAACGGCGTCCAGGTCCATCCCGTGAACCGCCGGCCCCTGCACGCCGACCTGTTCCTCGTCCGGATGACCCAGGAACTGACGGTGGACGTGCCGCTCGTGCCGGTCGGTGAGTCGATCGCCATCTCGCAGCTCGGCGGGACGCTCCTCCACCCGTCCGAGACGGTCAAGGTGCGGGCACTGCCGGATCATCTTCCGCAGTCGATCGAGTACTCGATCGAGTCGCTCCTCGATTTCGATGCCACGATCAACGTTCGCGACCTGTCGATCCCGTCGGACGTGACGCTC